>NZ_JBEZNU010000013.1:0-211142 GCF_040653375.1 Streptomyces sp. NPDC047974 | reverse complement strand
GCGGCTGCGCCGCCAGGAGGTCCTGGACCGGCCGGTGCCGTACGAGGCGGTGATCCACGAGGCGGCGCTGCGCATGCAGTTCGGCGGCCCGAAAGTGGCCCGCGCACAGCTGGAGCACATCCTGGAGCAGTCCGAGCGGGCGACCGTCACCGTGCGGGTCATCCCCTTCGCCGCCGGGGGTTTCCCCGGCGCCGGACAGTCGTTCACCTATGTGTCCGCGCCGGTGCCGCAGCTCGACACCGTGCAGCTCGACTCCTCGCACGGCTCGCTCCTGCTCGACGCCGACATGAAGCTGCGCCGGTACCAGGGGCTGCTCGGGCGGCTGCGCGGACTCGCCCTGCCCACCGCCGACTCCCGCGCGTTCATCCGCGCGATAGCCCAGGACCTGTGAGGGACCCCCCACCATGAACGCCACCGACACCACCTCCGCCTCCCCCGACCGCATCGCCTGGGGCGACGCCTTCTGCAGCGAGGGCGCCAACTGCTTCCGCTTCGGCCTCGACGACGCCGGCCGCGCCTACATCGGCTCGACCCTCGCCCCGGGCGAGTACGTCAGCGACTCGGTGGAGGCGCTGCGCGCGCTGATCTCCGCGGTGAAGTCCGGCGCCGCCGATCATCTGCTCTGAGTAGCCGATCAGTTGTTCGCGGGTGACCACCCCCGAGGTGACCTGCGTCTCTTTTCCCGGCCCGAGCTGGGTTCATAACGGAACGTAACCGGACAACGCCCGGAAGGGGCTTGGTCGACCCCTTACAGAGCCTTAACCTACGGTCTCGTAACCTACGAGTCCGTAGGTAGTTCCGTTTGCCCTTTCTCCGTCCCCAGGAGTCCCCGTGACGCTCACCTCTCCCCACCTCGGCAGCTCGGCAGGGTGGACCGACGCGCGCTTGCTGTACGCGCTGGAAGAGGTGGTGGAGAAGGAGCTCAACCGGCACCTCAAGGTCGCCAAGGACTGGATGCCGCACGAGTACGTGCCGTGGTCGGACGGTCGCAACTTCCCGGGCTTCTTCGAGGACGGCGAGGCCTGGGACCCGGCCCAGTCCAAGGTCACGGACATAGGGAAGATCGCCCTCGTGGTGAACCTCCTGACCGAGGACAACCTCCCCAGCTACCACCACGAGATCGCCAGCCTCTTCGGCCGCGACGGCGCCTGGGGCACCTGGGTGCACCGCTGGACCGCCGAGGAGGGCCGGCACGGCATCGTCATGCGCGACTACCTGCTCGCCTCCCGCGCCGTCGACCCGGACAAGCTGGAGCAGTTCCGGATGTCGCACATGAGCGAGGGCTTCGAGTCGGACAACCGCCACTCGATGCTGCACTCCGTGGCGTACGTGTCCTTCCAGGAGCTCGCCACCCGCATCTCGCACCGCAACACCGGCCACCAGTCCGGAGACCCCGTCTGCGACCGGATGCTCGCCCGCATCGCGCTCGACGAGAACCTCCACATGATCTTCTACCGCAACCTGCTGAAGGCGGCCCTGGAGATCGCCCCCGACCTGGCGATGCAGGCCGTGCGGGACGTGGTCGTGGACTTCCGGATGCCCGGTCACGGCATCCCCGGCTTCGAGCGCGCCGCCGCCCAGATGGCGATCGGCGAGGTCTACAACCTGCGCATCCACCACGACGACGTCCTGGCGCCGGTCATCCGGCACCTGCGGATCCTGGAGCTGGACGGCCTCGGCCCCGACGGGCTGCGCGCCCAGGAGGAGCTCGGCCTGTTCATGAACGGCCTCGACACGGAAGCCGCGAAGTTCGACGAGAAGCTCGCCGCCCGCAAGGCCCGGATGGCCGCCCGCGCCGCGCACTGAACGGGGTCGTGCCCCGGAGCGGTCGTCGGACCCCCGGAGCGGTTCAGGAGCGCTGCGTGCGCCGCAGCCTGAGCCGCTCCTTCTCCGAGAGCCCGCCCCACACCCCGAACCGCTCGTCGTGCGCGAGCGCGTACTCCAGGCAGGCCACCCGCCCCTCGCACGCGCCGCAGAGCTGCTTGGCCTCGCGGGTCGAGGACCCCGGGGCGGGGAAGAAGAACTCGGGTCCGGCCTGGGCGCACAGCGCGTCCTCGCGCCAGGCGAGGTCGGCGGCGGGGCGGGCGGTCGGGAAGGTCAGGACTGCGGTCTCGGTCTGCATGGCTCCACCCTGCCGGGGGCCGCTAAACACACCGTCAACGTCCGATCAATGCGGCGCGTCGGGCGCGTCGGCACCGTTCCCTTCCGGCTTCCTCGCCCGGCTCGGCTGGACCCGCTTCGGCTCCCCGGGCATCTTCGGGTACTCGGGCGGATAGGGCAGGTCCCCGAGGGCGTGCTCGGCCTCGTCGCGCCGGGCCAGTTCGAGGAGCGGCTCCAGGTCGAAGCGCTCGTCGTCCATGTCGGCATGGACGTCGCCCAGTGCGGCGTAGCGGGCCGGCATGGTGCGGATGTCGAAGTCCCGCGGCACCGCGTCGTCGATCTCCTCCCAGCGCAGCGGCGCGGAGACCGGGGCGTGCGGCCGGGGCCGTACCGAGTAGGCGGAGGCGATCGTGCGGTCGCGGGCCGTCTGGTTGTAGTCCACGAAGATCCGCTCGCCGCGCTCCTCCTTCCACCACTTCATGGTCACCCGGTCCGGCATCCGCCGCTCCAGCTCCCGCCCGCACGCGATGGCGGCCCGCCGCACCTGGACGAAGGTCCAGTCGGGGCGGATGGGGACGAAGACGTGCAGCCCGCGTCCGCCGGAGGTCTTGGGCCAGCCGCGCAACCCGTACTCGCCGAGGACGGCGCGCAGTTCGTGGGCGGCGCGGACCGCGTCGGCGTAGTCGGTGCCCGGCTGCGGGTCGAGGTCGAGGCGGAGCTCGTCGGGGCGGTCGGTGTCGGCGCGCCGCACCGGCCACGGGTGGAAGGTGACGGCGCCGAGGTTGGCCGCCCAGAGCACGGCGGCCGGTTCGGTGGGGCACATCTCGTCGGCCGAGCGTCCGCTGGGGAAGGTGATGTGCGCGGTGGGGATCCAGTCGGGCAGGTACTTCGGGGCCCGCTTCTGGAAGAAGGACTCGCCCGTCACCCCGTCGGGGTAGCGCTCCAGGGTGGTGGGCCGGTCCCGCAGGGCGCGGGTGATGCCCTCGCCGACGGCGAGGTAGTAGTTCACCATGTCCAGCTTGGTGTAGCCGGGCTCCGGGAAGTAGACCTTGTCCGGGTTGGAGACGCGGACGGTGCGCCCGCCCGCCTCCAGTTCCACCGCTGCCGTCTTGCCTGCCATGGGCGCCACCCTAGAGCTCGCCGACAACTGCCGCATACCGGACAATCTGCTGCATGGATCTGCCGGTGATGCCGCCCGTGAAGCCGATGCTCGCCAAGGCGGTGAAGAAGATCCCGCCCGGGATGCAGTACGAGGCCAAATGGGACGGCTTCCGGGCGATCGTCCACCGCGACGGCCCCGAGCTGGTCATCGGCAGCCGCACCGGCAAGCCCCTCACCCGCTACTTCCCCGAACTCGTCGAGGCCCTCGCGGAGCGGCTGCCGGAGCGGTGCGTGGTGGACGGCGAGATCGTCGTCGAGCGCGGCGGACGGCTCGACTTCGACCGGCTCAGCGAGCGGATCCACCCGGCCGACTCCCGGGTCCGGATGCTCGCCGACACCACCCCCGCCCGCTTCGTCGCCTTCGACCTGCTCGCCCTCGGGGACGACGCCCTCCTCGACACCCCGCTCGCCGAGCGCCGCGCGGCCCTGGAGCGGATGCTCGCCGGCACCACCGCCCCGCTGCACCTCGCCCCCGCCACCCGGGACCCGGAACTGGCCGCGCGCTGGTTCGAGCAGTACGAGGGGGCCGGGCTCGACGGGGTGATCGCCAAACCGCTCGACCTGCCCTACCGGCCCGACGCCCGGCTGATGTACAAGATCAAGCACGAGCGGACCGCCGACGTCGTCGTGGCCGGGTACCGCTTCCACAAGAGCGGCCCCGTCGTCGGCTCGCTCCTCCTCGGCCTGTACGACGACCGGGGCGCCCTCCAGCACGTCGGCGTCTGCGCCGCCTTCACCGCCACGCGGCGGGCCGAGCTCGTCGAGGAGCTGGAGCCGCTGCGGATGGACCCGCCCGACGGACACCCGTGGGCGGCCTGGGCCGAGGAGGCCGCGCACGAGGGGGCCAGGCTGCCGGGCGCGCCGAGCCGCTGGTCGGGCAAGAAGGACCTCTCGTGGGTGGCGCTGCGGCCGGAGCGGGTCTGCGAGGTCGGCTACGACCACATGGAGGGCGACCGCTTCCGGCACACCGCGCAGTTCAAGCGCTGGCGCCCGGACCGCGCCCCCGAGTCCTGCGGCTACGCGCAGCTCGACGAGCCGGTCTCGTACGACCTGTCGGACGTCCTGGGCTGACCCTCCGGGCGGGACGGCGACGGGACAAGCGGACGATCTTGCCGGTCCTGGCGTCCGCGCGCCACGTGATTTCCTTCACACAGGCAGGGCCGTCACGGGTCTTGCGCGCCCCGCGCCCCGCCCCGAGGACACCCCTCCGCGCCCGCGATACGCAGGGACCGTACGCAATGCGGCGCCGGCGACACGCCCCGTACCTGCGGGAACGCCGGGGCCGGCGATCACCGGGGCCGCGCGGTCCGAGGCGGGTGCGCCCGCGCACCCCGCGCGGGGCGGGCGCCCCCGGCGCACCCCGGCACCGGAGCCGTACCGGAACCGCTCCCGCCATCCGGTACGTATGGAGGTGAGAGCCCTTCCCGTCCGCCCCCACGAACCGCTAGGACTGACCCGTGATCGCCTCGCCCTCCCCCCTCGTCCCCGTCCCGATCCCCGACCGCGTGGCCGCTCTCATCGGCGCCTGTCTGCCCGCGCACGTCCTCCAGGCGGAGATCGAGGCGGACTGCGCGGCGCGCGAGGTCTACCGCTTCCGCGGGCCGCTCTGCCCCGAGGACCTCGCCGACCGCGAGCACGCCCTCGCCGCGCTCGCCCGCGCCAACAAGATCCTGGCCAAGCACCACCCGACGCTGCCGGTACGCCCCTGAGGGCCGTCTGAGGGCGTCGCCCGTTCGGGCGCATCCCACGGGCAGCGGAGGCGGCGCGGTGTGACGCTGCGAGGGTGACCACGACCAGCGACGCAGCACCCGCCGCCCCGGCCGCGCCCGCACCGCCCGTGCTCGACGGCCGGCGCCGCAACATCGTCTTCGGCACGATCATGCTCGGCGTGCTGCTCGCGGCACTCGACCAGACCATCGTGGGCACCGCCCTGCCCACGATCGTCGCGGACCTCGGGGGCGCCGCCCACATGTCGTGGGTCGTCACCTCCTACCTCCTCGCGGAGACCGTGGCGACGGTCCTGGTCGGCAAGTTCGGCGACCTCTTCGGCCGCAAGCTGATCTTCCAGATCTCCGCGGTCGTCTTCATCACCGGCTCCTTCCTCTGCGGCCTCGCCACCAACATGACGCTGCTGATCGTCTGGCGCGGCCTGCAGGGCATCGGCGCCGGCGGCCTCATGGTCACCTCGATGGCGCTGATCGCCGACGTGATCCCGCTGCGCGAGCGCGGCAAGTACCAGGGCGCGATCGGCGCCGTGTTCGGCGTCTCCACGGTGATCGGGCCGCTGCTCGGCGGCCTGTTCACCGACCACGCCAGCTGGCGCTGGGCCTTCTACGTCAACGTCCCGATCGCGATCCTCGTCGTCATCGCCGCCGCCCGGACCATCCCCTCCGTGCGCTCCGCGAGCCGGCCGGTCATCGACTACCTGGGCATCGCCCTGGTCGCGATCGGCTCCAGCGCCCTGATCCTGGCGACCAGTTGGGGCGGGAACGAGTACGCGTGGGGATCCGGCGTCATCATCGGCCTCTTCGCCGGCGGCCTGATCGCCCTCGCCCTGTTCTGCTGGGCGGAGATGCGGGCCGCCGAACCCATGCTGCCGATGCGGCTGTTCCGCAATCCGGTCTTCACCGTCTGCTCGGTGCTGAGCTTCGTCGTCGGCTTCGCCATGCTCGGCGCGATGACCTTCCTGCCGACCTACCTCCAGTACGTGGACGGGGATTCGGCGACCGTCTCCGGCATCCGGACGCTGCCGATGGTCGTCGGTCTGCTGATCGCCTCGATCTACAGCGGCAACGTGGTCAGCAAGACCGGGCACTACCGGATCTTCCCCATCGTCGGCTGCGCGGTGATGGGCGTCGGGCTCTATCTGCTGTCGCTGATGGACCAGAACACCGGCGCCTGGCTGGAGTCGCTGTACATGTTCGTGCTCGGCGTCGGCATCGGCCTGTGCATGCAGGTCCTGACGATCGCCGTGCAGAACACCGTCGACTACGCCGACCTCGGCACCGCCACCTCCGGCGTCACCTTCTTCCGCACCCTGGGCAGCTCCTTCGGCACCGCCGTCTTCGGCACGATCTACACCAACTCCCTCAAGCCCAACCTCACCGACGGGGTCGCCGAGGCGTCCGCGCTCGCCGGGCAGGCGGGGCTCGACCCCGCCTCGGTGCCGGGGGCCGCGCAGAGCCCGCAGGGACTGCACGGCCTGCCCGACGGGGTCGCCGAGCCGATCGTCCAGGCCTATGCCGACACCCTGCACACCGTCTTCCTGTGGACCGTGCCGGTCGCCGTCGTCGGCTTCGTCGTCGCCCTCTTCCTCAAGCAGGTCGAGCTGCGGGACTCGGCCCGGGAGGCCGCCCCCGACATGGGCGAGGGCTTCGCCTCCCCCACCGCCAGCGGCGACTCGGCGAAGCTCCTCGAACTCTCCGTCGGCCGACTGCTGCGCCGGGTCGACATGGACACCGCCCGCCGGATCGTCGCCGGCTCCGACACCCGGCTGGACACGGCCGGCGCCTGGGCGGTCATGCAGGTGGAGCTGCACACCCGGACGGTCGGGCACGCGAGCCTCGGCCTGATCGCGGCGAGCCGCCGCCTGCCGCCGGAGGTCATCCTCCCGGTCTTCGACCGGATGGTCGACGAGGGCTTCCTCACCCGGGACGGCAACCTCCTCTCGCACACGCCGGCCGGCACCCGCGAGGCCGAGGTCATCACCCACGCCTGGGGCGACTGGCTCTCCGCCCGCCTGGAGCAGGAGCGCGACCGCCCCAGCGGCCCCGAACTGCGCGCCGCCGTCGACGCCATCGCGAAGAAGGCCGTCGCCGAGGACCTGTCCACCGGCATCCCGACGGGCCGCGCGAACGACCGGCCGAAGGCCGCCTCCCGGTCGTGAGCCCCGGGAACGGCGCCGTTCCGGCCGGGGTCAGTGCTCCGGGAAGTCGCCGTCGACGTAGACCCAGGCGCCGTCGTGGCGGGTGAAGCGGCTGTGTTCGGTGAGGGCGCCGGGCTCGCCGTCGTGGACGTAGCGGGCGGTGAAGGTGACGGTGCCCCGCTGGTGGAAGGCGGTGCCGTCGGTGGTGCCGAGGATCTCCAGGCCCGTCCACCGCATGCCGGGGTCGAGGTCGAGGGTGCCGGGGCGGGTCTCCGGGGCCCAGGTGCCCAGCAGATAGGCCGCGTCGCCGATGACGAAGGCGCTGTAGCGGGAGCGCATCAGCAGTTCGGCGGTGGGCGCGGTGGCTCCCGTACCGGCGTGGAAGCGTCCGCAGCAGGCACCGTAGGCACCGCCGAGACCGCAGGGGCAGGGCGTGTCGGCGGTGACGGCCGGGGCGGGCGCGGGCGTACGGCGGCGGGGGGCGGTCTTGCGTCGGGACATGCGGTCATTCTCCCCCAGGAGCCGGGCGGTCCGGCGGGGCCGGCCGAGTAGCGTACGGCCCATGCGACTGACGATTCTCGGAGGCGGCGGTTTCCGGGTGCCGCTGGTGTACGGCGCGCTGCTCGGCGACCACGCCGAGGGGCGGATCACCCACGTCACCCTGCACGATCTCGACGGGGACCGGCTGACGGCCATCGCCCGGGTGCTCGCCGGGCAGGCCGAGGGGGTGCCGGACGCGCCCGTCGTCACGGCCACCACGGACCTCGACGAGGCTCTGCGCGGGGCGGACTTCGTCTTCTCCGCGATCCGGGTCGGCGGTCTGGAGGGCCGGGCCGCCGACGAGCGGGTGGCGCTGGCCGAGGGGGTGCTCGGGCAGGAGACGGTGGGCGCGGGCGGGATCGCGTACGGCCTGCGGACCGTGCCGGTCGCGGTCGCCGTCGCCCGGCGGATCGCCGCGCTCGCCCCGGACGCCTGGGTCATCAACTTCACCAACCCGGCGGGGCTGGTGACGGAGGCGATGTCCCGGGTCCTGGGCGACCGGGTCGTCGGCATCTGCGACTCCCCCGTGGGACTCGGCCGCCGGGTGGCGCGGGTCCTCGGCGCGGACCCGGACCGGGTGTGGATCGACTACGCGGGCCTCAACCACCTGGGCTGGCTGCGCGGGCTGCGGGTGGACGGGCGGGACGAGCTGCCGCGGCTCCTCGCGGACGACGCGCTGCTCGGCTCCTTCGAGGAGGGGCGGCTCTTCGGCACCGGGTGGCTGCGCTCGCTCGGCGCGGTGCCCAACGAGTACTTGCACTACTACTACTTCAACCGGGAGGCGGTCGCGTCCTACCGGGGCGCGGAGAAGACCCGGGGCGCCTACCTCCTGGACCAGCAGGCCGGGTTCTACGCGGAGGCCGGCCGGCCCGGGGCGCGGGCCCTGGACGCCTGGCACCGCGCGCTGGCCGACCGGGAGGCCACCTACATGGCGCACAACCGGGAGGCGGCCGGGGCCGGCGACCGGGCGGCGGAGGACCTGGAGTCGGGCGGCTACGAGAAGGTGGCGCTGGCGCTGATGCGGGCGATCGCGCGCGGCGAGCGGGCCACGCTGATCCTGAACGTGCGCAACGGCACGGCGCTGCCCGGCCTCGACGCGGACGCGGTGGTCGAGGTGCCGTGCCTGGTGGACGCGAACGGCGCCCGCCCGGTGGCGGCGGCCCCGCTCCCGTCCCACGCGATGGGCCTGGTGACGGCGGTGAAGGCGGTGGAGCGGGAGGTGCTCGCGGCGGCGGAGAGCGGGTCGCGGGCGACCGCCGTGAAGGCCTTCGCGCTGCACCCGCTGGTGGACTCGGTGGGCGTGGCCCGCCGGCTGCTCGACGGCTACACGGCGGTGCACCCGGGGCTCGCGTACCTGCGGGCGTGACGCGCGCGGGCCCGGGGACACTCCCCGGGCCCGTGCGGACGTGCGGTCAGGGCTTGCGGGCCACCGCGGCCCAGCCCGGGATCGGGTCGTCGCCCTGGACCGGCACCGGCTCGCCCAGCTCGGGGTGCCACTCGGCGGTGAGCGACACTCCGGGCTCGACGAACTCCAGGCCGTCGAAGAAGGCGGCGAGCTCGTCGCGGGAGCGGGGCCGCAGGGTCAGGCCGCGGGCCTTGTACATGCCGACGGCCTTCGCGGCGCCCTCGGGGTCGAAGTCCCCGGTGACGTGCGAGAGGACCAGGTAGGAGCCGGGGGCGAGCTGGTCGACGAGCTTGGCGACGATGTCCCGGGCGCCGTCCTCGTCCCCCAGGAAGTGGAGCAGGGCCAGCATCGACAGCGCGATCGGCTTGTCGAAGTCAAGGACCTTTCCGGCCCTTTCGAGGATCATCTCGGGGTCGCGGGCGTCCGCCTGGATGTACTCGGTGGCCCCCTCGGGGGTCGAGCGCAGCAGGGCGGCCGCGTGCGCGAGCACGATCGGGTCGTTGTCGCAGTAGACGATCCGGGACTCCGGCGCGGCCGCCTGCGCGATCTGGTGCAGGTTGGGCTCGGTCGGGATCCCGGTGCCGACGTCCAGGTACTGGCGCACGCCGTGGGCGCTGAGCCAGCGGATGGCGCGGTGCATGAAGGCGCGGTTGACCCGGGCCATGTCACGGCCGCGGGCGTCGACGGTGAGGAGCTGGCGGGCCATCTCCTCGTCGACGGGGTAGTTGTCCTTGCCGCCCAGGAACCAGTCGTACATCCGCGCGGGGTGCGGCTTGCTGGTGTCGATCCGAATCTCGCGGGATGCGGGGTCCTGGGTCATCGTCGGCTCTCCTGGTAGGGACGAACGGGTGGCGCTCCTACAAGAGTTACGTGACGGTAGGGGCGCGACGGAAGGGGTCAGGTGAGCAGAAAGTCAGCCTGGCCGGATTTGGCTCCCGCGATGAACGCGGCGATCTCCCCGTGGGTGTAGATCAGGGCGGGTCCTTCAGGGTCTGCGGACTGTCGCACGGCGACCCTGCCGTCGGCCAGCTTCATGGCCTCCACGCAGTTGCCCCCGTTCCCGCCGCTCCAGGGCTTGTGCCATCCCTCGGCACCGAGCTCCGCGGCGGGCATGCCGTTGTATATGCGATCCATTCACAGCTCCTTGCGGAGATCCCGGAGGACCTCCTTCGTGCGTTGTGCAGTCGCGGCCTGCGCCGCCATACGGTCCATGACCTCCAGGTGGGACGCCACCTCGGGACGCGCGTCGAGGTAGACGGCGCCGGTCAGGTACTCGCTGTAGACCATGTCCGGGAGTTCGGGCATGGCGAAGCGGAAGAGGACGAAGGGACCGTACGTGCCGGGGTGGTGGCCGGACGCGAACTCCGCGATCTGCAGGGTGACGTTCGGCAGCTCGGACGCTTCGAGCAGCCGGTCGAGCTGGTCGCGCATCACCTCGGGCCCGTCGCCGACCGGCCGGCGGAACACCGTCTCGTCCATGATCACCCAGAACTTGGGGGCGTCCTCCCTGGTCAGCAGGGACTGGCGCTCCATCCGCAGGGCTACATGCCGATCGATGTCCTCCTCGCGCGCGGCGTCGCCGCCGCCGCCGACCGCTCCGCTGCGCAGGATGGCGCGGGCGTACTCCTCGGTCTGGAGCAGACCGGGGACGAACTGGGGTTCGTAGGCCCGGATGAGGCTCGCGGCCCCCTCCAGGCTGACGTACATGGAGAACCAGCCGGGCAGCACGTCGTGGAACCGCTGCCACCAGCCGGGCAGGTTGGCCTCCTCGGCGAGCGCCACGAAGGCCTCCGCCTCGGGGCCGTCGATGCCGTACGCGCGCAGCAGCAGCTGGACGTACGGGATCTTCAGCGCGACCTCCGCGGTCTCCATGCGGCGGATGGTGGCCGGGGCGACGTGGAGGACCTTGGCGGCCTCCTCCCGCTTGAGGCCCGCGCGCTCGCGCAGGTCCTGCAGACGCCGACCGAGTACGACCTGTCCCACCGTGGGGGCGGACCGCGGCTCGCTCACTCTCAGACCTCCCCGACGCGCTGTGTTCGACGAGTGTGCCACGAAGCCCGGCCAGAGAGAACAAGGCACTCTGCATTTTTCAGAGTGCCACTTGCCAAGTGTCCGAGTCAGGAGGACAGTGTTCCGGTGAACCAGTACGGACTGCCGCCGGTGCCCCCCTCGGGCCCGGCGACAGCGACGTACGGCAGCCCTGCCCACTGTTGTGAGGAACCGGTCGTGGCTTCTGGTAACGCGCAGCCCTCAGGTCTCATGAGCCCCAGAGTCATGGCCCAGCGTCCCCAGGCCCACCACGATCCCGCCCACCGCTTCGCCTTCGAGCTGCCCGCCCTCACCGAGTCCGTGAGCCGCGCCCGCCACCTCACCGAGGAGCGGCTGCTGCTCTGGGGCCGCGGCGCCGAGATACGCGACACGGCCGCCCTGGTCGTCTCCGAGCTGGTCACCAACGCCGTGCTGCACACCGCCAGCAGCCGGATCGTCTGCGAACTCCGCCAGGGCGCCGACAGCATCCGCATCGCCATACGCGACGAGGGCGGCCCCGCCGGCCCCCGGATACGCGACTGCGGCGCGGACGAACGCGGCCGCGGACTCCTCATCGTCGACGCGCTCTGCGAGGCCTGGGGCGCCGAGCGCACCGGCCACGGCACGGCACAGATCGTCTGGGCGGAGCTGCCCCTCTCCCTGGGGGAGCGATGCTGAAGTCGATGGCCGGCCTGCTCGTCCCCCGCGCCCGCCGCTCCCCCGAGCACGGCCCCGGCCTCTCCCCCGCCGTCCCCGCCACCCGCCTCTCCGTGCCCACCGGCCTCAGCACCGGACTCGGCTGCGACGCCGTCGGCGTCCCCGCCCGCTTCGGCTTCAAGATCCTCTCCCGGCTCCCCGCCAAGGGCTGCGTGTACGCCGACACCGACTGGTGGTGGTGGCTGGTGCCGGCCGGCTCCGACCTCGACCTGGTCTGGCCGCTGCCCGCCTGCTACGCCCGGGGCGCCGAGATCCCCGACCGCGGACCGCGCCTGATCCACCACCCGGACGGCACCTCGCCCTACACCCCGCCGATCCCCCTCTACCTGCTGGCCTGCCAGCTCACCGGCATCGCCCCGGCCTGGCCGACCCCCCAGGTGCGCACCGCCCTGTGACGCCCCGGGCCGCCCGCTGCGTAGAGTCGGCACCATGTTCACCCCGCAGGGCCCGACCCTCCGCGAACTGACCGTCCAGGCCCTCTCCTCGGTCGAGCACGGCTACGACCTCCTGGCGCCCACGTTCGAGGCGACGCCCTTCCGCACCCCGGACCGGATCCTCGCGGCGGTGGCCCGCGCCCTGGAGGAGCTGGGCCCCTTCGACGCGGGCCTCGACGTCTGCTGCGGCACCGGCGCCGGCCTCCCGGTCCTCCGCTCGGTCTGCGCGGGCCGGGTCACGGGCGTCGACTTCAGTACGAACATGCTGGCCGAGGCGCGCCGCCGGCACCCCGACGCGACCCTGGTGCGCGCCGACGCCCGGGCCCTGCCCTTCACCGCCGCCTTCGACCTGGCGGTCAGCTTCGGCGCCTTCGGCCACTTCCTCCCGGACGAGCAGCGCACCCTCTTCGCCGGCGTCCACTCGGCCCTCCGCCCCGGCGGCACGCTCGCCTTCCCCCTCCCGGCCCCGCCCCGGGTCGGCTCCCGCGCCTACTGGGCCCTCTGGGCCTTCGACGCGGCGATGCGCGTCCGCAACGCGGTGTGGCGCCCGCCGTTCGTCATGTACTACCGCACCTTCCGCCTGGCGGACGTCCGCACCCGCCTGGAGGAGACGGGCTTCCACGTCACCCACCAGCCCCTGACCGCCTTCGGCACCCGCCCTGACGGCAGCCCGAACTGCCGGCTGGTGGTGGCCCGGAAGGGGTGACGGCGGGGCTCAGGGAAGCTCGCCGGCCCAGTGGACGGCGTCTCCTTCGAAGCCGACGGTCACCCCCACCTCCAGGGTGTTCCCCGCACCGGGCGGGAGGTCGAAGCCGTACGCGGCGACGGTCCTGCGGCCCGGCAGGAGGTCTCCCTCCAGGGGCATGACCACCTGCTCCGGGTCGAAGACGCCGGCGGCCTCCCGGCCGTCGCCGTCCCGGCCCTGCACGATCACCGTGACGAGCTTGAGCCGCTCGTCCGAGCCGTTGCGGACGGTCACGTCGACCTTCACGGCGATGTTCCCGTCCTTGTGCCCGGCCGAGGACTGGGCGGGGGTGAACCGCTCGGGCGGCGACACCGTCACCTCGACCCCGCTCGCGTAGCGGTGGGTCCGGCCGAACGGCAGCAGCCCCGCGCTCTCCGGCGGCGGCGGCGCGGTCGTCTTCCGCGCGGGGGCCGCCGGCGGTGAGGTCGAGGCCGCTCCGCCGTCCCCTCCCCCGCCGTCGCCCCCGAACGCGCCCGTGCCGACGAGGAGGCCGGCGACGCCGACGGCGAGGACCAGCACCCCGGTCAGGGCGAGCAGCCAGGTGCGGCGGCGGGGCGGCGTGGGGGTCGGCCCGCTCAGCGGGCCGGGCGGGGGGCCGGCGGGAGGGCCGCCGCCCGGGGCGGGCCGTCCGGGACCGGAACCGTTCGCGTCGCTCATGGCACGCCTCCGCTGTCCCCGAGGGGTTTTCCTCAGGGTAGGCGCGGCATGCGGAAAGCGCCGGTCGATGAGATCGACCGGCGCTTCCGTGTGGTGTCCGAGGGGGGACTTGAACCCCCACGCCCGATAAAGGGCACTAGCACCTCAAGCTAGCGCGTCTGCCATTCCGCCACCCGGACAGGGTGTGTGTCGTTCTCGCGGGTGTTCCCCGCGGCGACATGGATAACTCTACCAGGGGTTCGCGGGGGCTTTCACCGGCGTTTTCCGTGGTCAGTCGTGGGGTGGCCCAGAGGGGGGAGGTCCCGTGCGCCGGTGGACCCCGGGTCGTGACCGGACGCACGGGGACCGCCCATCCCCTGGAGGATGCCGCCGTGGCGGCCGGGAGCCGGGCGCCCCCCGACGCCCGCTCCGGGGACCACGATCGCTCCGAGGGGTTGGTCCAGGCCAGTCCGTGTCCGGAATACGTCAGGTCAGGCCCGGAGGTCGGTGAGGCGGGCGGAGACGACGACGTTGCCGGTGTAGCCGGTGGCGCGGGTGTAGGTGCCGCCGCAGGTGATCAGGCGGAGTTCGGGGGCGCGGGTGGAGGCGTAGACGCGGTCGGCGGGGAAGTCGTCCTTCGGGAGGAGTTCGACGGCGTGCACGGTGAAGACGGCCGTGCGGCCGTCGGCCCGGCGGACCTCCACGGTGCGGCCCCGGGTGAGGGCGCCGAGGGAGTGGAAGACGGCGGGGCCCGCGGGGGTGTCGACGTGGCCGGTGAGGACGGCGGTGCCGGGTTCGCCGGGGGTGACCGCGCCCGCGTACCAGCCGGCCCGGCCGGGGTGCTCGGCCGGCGGGGCCTCCAGCCAGCCGTCCGCGTCCAGGCCGACCCGGGCGAGGGGGGCGTCGACGCCGATCGCGGGGATCGCGACGGCGATGGGGGCCGAGGCGGGGAGGCCGGCGCGGGCCGGGGGCGGGGGCGCCGCCGGGGCCGGGGCGTCCGCCGCCGGGGGCCGGGGCGGGCCGGGGGCGGTGAGCTGCTCGGTACCGCCGCGGACGAGGTGGACGCCGGCGAGGAGGAGGATCGCGACGACGCCCCAGGCGCCGCGCCGGCCGTAAGCGCTGTCCACGGCCACGGGACTCCTCTCCTCGGATCCTCGGATGCGTGCTGGTCGCCCCTCCGTCCCGGACCTCGTCACACCGGGACGGAGGGGCGGTCTCAGGGGCGGCGCCGGGCGAGGACGAGGGCGGAGCCGGCCGCGGCGGCGATGAGGACGGCGCCGGCGGCCAGTTCCGCGGCGCCCAGCGCGTCGGAGCCGGTGGAGCCGCCGAAGCCCGCCTTCACGCCCTTGTGCGGGGGCGTCGGGTGCGCCGGGGTGACCGGCGCGGGCGGCGGGGTGGTGCCGTGGGTGACGGTCAGGGTGGTGGTGCCGCGCTCGCCCTTGCAGTCGAAGGCGATCTCGTACTCGGCGCCGGCCTTGGCGTCGAGGTCGACGGTCGCGCGGCCGGGGCGGCCCTCGGTGAGGGTCACCGTGTCGAAGACGCCGGAGGTGACCGTGACGGAGGGGACCTCGCAGCCGTCCGCGGTCAGGGTGACCGTGCCGCCGGGGGCGACGGTGCGGGGCGTGACGGAGAAGCCGAAGGAGGTGATGTCCGCGTCGGGGCGGGTGTCCGTGCCGCCGTCGTCGGCGGAGGCCGTGGGGGCGGCGGAGAGCGCCAGGGCCGCGGTGGCGATCAGGGCGGCGGAAGCGGTACGTATCGCGCGCATGCGGTCCTCCGGTTCGCGGCGGGGGCACGGGCACCCCCACCGCGATCGAAGCTAGGCGCGCCCCGGGGGCGCCGCCACCGGGCTCCCCCTCGCGCTCCGCCGAACGGGGTCGTTTCAGGGCAGTCGGACGACCTGGCCGGCGTAGGAGAGGTTGCCGCCGAAGCCGAAGAGGAGGACGGGCGCCCCGGAGGGCAGCTCGCCGCGCTCGACGAGCTTGGCGAGGGCGAGCGGCACGGAGGCGGCGGAGGTGTTCCCGGAGTCGACGACGTCCCGGGCGACGACCGCGTTGACGGCGCCGATCTTCGCGGCGAGGGGTTCGATGATCCGGAGGTTGGCCTGGTGGAGGACGACGCCGGCGAGGTCCTCGGGGACGATCCCGGAGCGGGTGCAGACCTCGCGGGCGAGGGCCGGGAGCTTCTGGGTGGCCCAGCGGTAGACGCTCTGGCCCTCCTGGGCGAAGACCGGCGGGGTGCCCTCGATGCGGACCGCGTTGCCCATCTCGGGGACGGAGCCCCACAGGACCGGGCCGATGGCCCCGGTGTCGGTCTCGGTCGCCTCCACGATCACGGCGCCCGCGCCGTCGCCGGTGAGGACGCAGGTGGTGCGGTCGTTCCAGTCGGTGACGCCGGTCATCTTGTCGGCGCCGATGACCAGGGCGCGGCGGGCGGCGCCGGCGCGGACCGCGTGGTCGGCGGTGGCCAGCGCGTGGGTGAAGCCGGCGCAGACCACGTTGAGGTCGAGCGTGGCGGGCGAGGCCATGCCGAGGCGGGCGGCGACCCGGGCGGCCGTGTTGGGCGAGCGGTCGATCGCGGTGGAGGTGGCGACGATGACGTAGTCGATGTCGCCGGGGGCGAGACCCGCGGCGGCGAGCGCCTTGCCCGCGGCGTGCGCGGCGAGCTCGTCGACCGGCTCCTCGGGCCCGGCGACGTGCCGCGTGCGGATGCCGACCCTGCTGAGGATCCACTCGTCGCTGGTGTCGACCAGCTCGGCCAGGTCGTGGTTGGTCAGTACCTTGGCGGGCTGGTAGTGCCCGAGCGCGGCGATGCGAGTGCCCGTCATCCCGGGACCCCCTCGATGGTTCGTTCAGCGGCAGGAACCACCCAGTCTTGCCAGCGACTGATGGGTAACAGGTGACGTAAACCACCAAGATTCCCCCGGATGGCTTGGCCGACCGTGACAAGGGGTCAGGCGGCACACCGGATCCGGCGGGTCGGGCGGGGGTGGCGCAGAATGGCACGGTCAGGGCCAGGAACACCGGAAGAATCGAAGGCGGCGGGGATGGGACGGGTCACCGAGCGACGGCGGGTCACACGGATCCGGGGCGGCGCGGTGAGCACGCGGCCGGACACCCTGGTGGCGGAGGAGCCGCTGGAGATCCGGCTGAACGGCAAGCCGCTGGCGATCACCATGCGGACGCCGGGCGACGACTTCGCGCTGGCGGCGGGCTTCCTGGTGAGCGAGGGCGTGCTGGCCTCGGCGGCGGACGTGCGGTCCATCGTGTACTGCGCCGGGGCGAAGGAGGACGGGACCAACACGTACAACGTGGTGGACGTGCAGCTCGCGCCCGGGGTCGCCGTCCCCGACATCACGCTGGAACGGAACGTCTACACGACCTCGTCGTGCGGCCTGTGCGGCAAGGCGAGCCTGGACGCGGTGCGGACGACGGCCCGCTTCCCGATCGCCGACACCCCGCCGGTACGGCTCTCCCCCGCGCTCCTGTCCGAGCTGCCGGACCGGCTGCGGGCGGCGCAGAAGGTCTTCGACACGACGGGCGGGCTGCACGCGGCGGCGCTCTTCACGGAGGACGGCGAGCTGCTCGACGTGCGGGAGGACGTGGGCCGGCACAACGCGGTCGACAAGCTGGTCGGGCGGGCGCTGCGGGAGGACCGGCTGCCGCTGGACCGGGCGGTGCTGCTGGTGTCGGGGCGGGCCTCGTTCGAGCTGGCGCAGAAGGCGGTGATGGCGGGGATCCCGGTGCTGGCGGCGGTGTCCGCGCCGTCGTCCCTGGCGGTCGACCTGGCGGCGGAGACGGGCCTGACGCTCGTCGGCTTCCTGCGCGGCCCGGACATGAACATCTACACGGGCGAGCACCGCGTCACGCTGTGACGGCGCCCTTCTCGGGCGCGACCGGCTCCGGATCCGGCTGCTGCTCCGGCTGCGGCTCCCCGGCCCGGCGCCTGGCCAGGGCGGCGCAGGTCATGAGCTGGAGCTGGTGGAAGAGCATCAGGGGGAGGACCGCGAGCGAGGCGTGCGCGCCGAAGAGGACGCTCGCCATGGGCAGGCCGGCGGCCAGGCTCTTCTTGGAGCCGGCGAACTGGATCGCGATCCGGTCGGCCCGGTCGAAGCCGAGGCGGCCCGCGCCGTACCAGGTCAGCGTCAGCATGACCGCCAGGAGGACGGCCTCCGCCGCGAGGAGGAGGGCGAGCCGTCCGGGGGTCACCAGGTGCCAGACGCCGGCGACCATGCCCTGGCTGAAGGCCGCGTAGACGACCAGCAGGATCGAGCCCCGGTCCACGTACCCCAGCGCCCGCTTGTGGCGGACCAGGACGCCGCCCAGGCGGGGCCGCAGGAGCTGGCCCAGGAGGAACGGGGCCAGGAGCTGGAGGGCGATCCTGAGGACGGAGTCGGCCGACGGGCCCCCCGTGCCGCCGCCGAGCAGCGCCGCGGCGAGCAGCGGGGTGAGCACGATCCCGGCGAGCGAGGAGAAGGAGCCCGCGCAGATCGCGGCGGGCACGTTGCCCCGCGCCATCGACGTGAAGGCGATCGAGGACTGGATCGTCGACGGCACCAGGCAGAGGAAGAGGAAGCCGGTGTACAGCCCGGGGGTGAGGACCGTGGGCACGAGGGCGCGCGCGGCGAGGCCGAGCAGCGGGAAGACGAGGAAGGTGCAGCCGAGGACCGTGAGGTGGAGCCGCCAGTGGCGGAGCCCGTCGAGGGTCTCGCGGGTGGAGAGCCGGGCGCCGTAGAGGAAGAAGAGGACCGCGACGACGGCCGTGGCGGCCGACTCGGCGACGGTGGCGCCCGCTCCGGACGCGGGCAGCAGGACGGCGAGGCCGACCGTGCCGAGCAGCGCGAGGAGGTAGCCGTCGACGGGCAGCCAGGAGGGCGGGAAGGAACGGCGGCGGGTCATGGCTCCACGGAGGTTCTCGGGGGGTGGTTCGGTGTCCATCCTGGTCCACGCGGGGGTCATCGGGAATCCCGTACAGCGCTCTGACTGTCATCACGGATCGCGATAGCCTCGTTTCGTGTACGAGCCCACCCAGTTGCGCACCTTCCTGGCCGTCGCGCAGACGCTCTCCTTCACCCGGGCCGCCCGCCGGCTCGGGGTGCGGCAGTCGACCGTCAGTCAGCACGTGCGACGCCTTGAGGAGGCGGTGGGGCGGCCGCTGTTCACGCGGGACACCCACAGCGTGGAGCTGACCGGGGACGGGGAGGCGATGCTCGGCTTCGCCCGGACGATCCTGCGGGCGCACGAGCAGGCGGCGGCCTTCTTCACGGGGACGCGGCTGCGCGGGCGGCTGCGGTTCGGGGCCTCGGAGGACTTCGTGGCGACCCGGCTGCCGGAGATCCTGGAGTCCTTCCGGCGCGCGCACCCCGAGGTGGACCTGGAGCTGACCGTGGAGCTGTCGGGGACGCTGGAGGCGCGGCTCGCGGCGGGCCGGCTCGATCTGGTCCTGGCGAAGCGGGGCACGGGGGCGGACGGCGACGGCGGGGTCCTGGTGTGGAGCGGCGTCCTGGTGTGGATCGGTGCGCCGGGGCTGCGGCTCGACCCGGAGCGGCCGGTGCCGCTGATCGTCTACCCGCCGCCGGGCATCACCCGCGCGCGGGCGCTGGCCGCCCTTGAGGCGGAGGGCCGGTCCTGGCGGATCGCGTGTACGAGTTCCAGCCTGAGCGCCAATGTCGCGGCGGCCCGCGCGGGGCTCGGCGTGATGGCCCACACGCGCGGTCTGGTGCCGCCCGGGCTCGTCCCCGTACCGCCCAGGTCGGGGCTGCCGGAACTGGGCGGGGTGGACTTCGTGCTCCGGCACGGACGGCGCGGCGGGGCGACGCAGGAGGCCGCGGACGCGCTGGCGGAGGCGATCCTGGAAGGCGGCGACGGACTGCGGCGGCCCGACGAGCGGCACCCGCCCGGGGTGTGACCGCCCGGGGTGCGTCCCCCCGGGGCGCGGCGGGGCGCGGCCGGTGGGGCTCCGTCGGATACCGGCCGGTCACGGGGGCGTGCGGGGGCGGTACAGATTCCGTGGAGACTTCGGGACGGCCGGACCTACCGGACGGTACGCAACGGGGGGCTTCCGCCGGTCACTTGCCTGCCCACCTGCCCTGACCTGTACGAACGGCGAATGTCGCGGCTTGGTGAAGGTCCTGCCGCGGGCCGTCCGGGTGGGGTACGGTCACGGCGCCGCAGCCGACGCAGCGGCCCCTTTCAGCCACCGAGCCGTCGAGGGAGGAGCAGGTCCGTGCGTGAGTTCACCGTGCCACCCGTCGAGGCGGCCCCGCTCGGCGGCGGGCTCGCGGACGCCGTCTTCACCCGCGCCGACACCACCCCCGACGCGGTCGCCTTCGGGCGCCGGACGCCGCACGGGGAGTGGGAGGACGTCAGCTGCGCCCGTTTCCGGGACGAGGTGCTGGCCCTCGCGAAGGGGCTCGTCGCGCACGGGGTGCGGTTCGGCGACCGGGTCGCGATCATGTCCCGTACCCGCTACGAGTGGACGCTCTTCGACTTCGCGCTGTGGACGCTCGGCGCCCAGCCCGTGCCGATCTACCCGACGTCCTCCGCCGAGCAGGTCCACTGGATGCTGTACGACGCCGAGGTCACCGCCTGTGTGGTCGAGCACGAGGACCACGCCATGACCATCGGGTCCGTGGTGGACCGGCTGCCGCGGCTCCAGCGGCTGTGGCAGCTCGACCCCGGCGAGGACGCCGGTCCCGGCGCGGTCGCCGAGCTGACCGCCGCCGGCGAGGCCATCGACGAGGACGTGGTGCAGCGGCACCGGCGGGCCGTGACCCCCGAGTCGGTGGCGACGGTCATCTACACCTCGGGCACCACGGGCCGCCCCAAGGGCTGCGTGCTCCACCACGGCCACTTCATGGTCGAGACCGACGCCCTGCTCGCCGGCTGGGAGCCCGTCTTCCGCTCGCGCCCCGGCGACCAGGCGTCCACCCTGCTCTTCCTGCCGCTCGCCCACGTCTTCGGACGGATGGTGGAGGTCGCGGCCGTCCGCGGCGGGGTGAAGCTGGGCCACCAGCCGTCGATGACCGCCTCGGCGCTCCTGCCCGACCTGGTGACCTTCCGGCCGAGCTTCGTCCTCGCCGTGCCGTACGTCTTCGAGAAGATCTTCCACGCGGCGCGCCGCCGGGCGGAGGCGGACGGCCGGGCCGGCGTCTTCGACAAGGCCGCGGACGTGGCCGTGAAGTACGCGGAGGCGCTGGAACAGAAGGCCTTCGGCCTCGGCCCCGGCCCGTCGGCGGCGCTGCGGATGCAGCACCAGTTCTTCGACAAGACGGTGTACGGCAGGGTCCGCGAGGCGCTCGGCGGGCGGATCCGGTACGCGATGTCGGGCGGTTCGGCGATGGACCGGCGGACCGGGCTCTTCTTCGCGGGCGCCGGCGTCACCGTCTTCGAGGGGTACGGCCTGACGGAGACGACGGCGGCGGCGACCGCGAACCCGCCCGGCCGGGTCCGGTACGGCACGGTGGGCCGGCCGGTGCCGGGCACGACCGTGCACATCGCGGAGGACGGCGAGGTGTGGATCCACGGCGGCCAGGTCTTCTCCGGCTACCTCGGCGACCCCGCCGCCACCTCGGCCGTCCTGAACGACGGCTGGCTCGCCACCGGCGACCTGGGCGCGCTGGACGGCGAGGGCTATCTGACGATCACCGGGCGGAAGAAGGAGATCCTGGTGACCTCCGGCGGCAAGAGCGTGGCGCCGTCCGGTCTGGAGGAGCGGGTGCGGGCGCACCCGCTGATCGCCCAGTGCCTGGTCGTCGGCAACGACCGCCCGTACATCGCGGCGCTCGTCACCCTGGACCAGGAGGCGGTGGACCACTGGCTGGCCATCCAGGGCCGGGCGCCGCTCTCCCCCGCCGAGCTGGTCCGCGATCCCGACCTGGAGACGGAGATCCGACGCGGGGTGGTGGCCGCCAACACGCTGGTGTCGCAGGCGGAGTCGATCCGTACCTTCCGCATCCTCGCCCAGCCCTTCAGCGAGGAGCACGGGCTGCTCACCCCGTCGCTGAAACTGAAGCGGAAGGCGATCGAGCGGGCGTACGCGGCGGAGGTCGAGGCGCTGTACGGCTGACGGAACCGCCGTACGGCCGTGGCGCGGCGACCGGAATGATGCGGGACGCGTGATCGTTGGGGTTCGAGGGGCGGTCGTTTCGCGCGCCCGCCCGCGTACGAGGCACGAGCACGACGACGTAAGGATCCCTCCCACGTGAGCACGGACAGCAAGGTCCCCCCGGTCACCCTCAACAACGGCGTGGCGATGCCGCAGCTCGGCTTCGGCGTCTGGCAGGTCCCGGACGACGAGGCGGAGAAGGCGGTGGCCACCGCGCTCGAAGCCGGCTACCGGTCCATCGACACGGCCGCGATCTACGAGAACGAGCGGGGCACCGGCAAGGCCCTCGCCGCCTCCGGGGTCCCCCGCGAGGAGCTCTTCGTCACCACGAAGCTGTGGAACGCCGACCAGGGGTACGACTCCGCCCTGCGGGCCTTCGACACCTCCCTGGAGCGGCTCGGCCTCGACCACGTCGACCTGTACCTGATCCACTGGCCGACGCCGGCGAAGGACGCGTACGTCGACAGCTACCGGGCCCTGGAGAAGATCCTCGTCGAGGGCCGCGCCAAGGCGATCGGCGTCTCCAACTTCCTCCCCGAGCACCTGGAGCGGCTGAAGGCCGAGACCGGTGTGGTGCCGGCGGTGAACCAGATCGAGCTGCACCCGCAGCTGGCGCAGGCCGAGTCCCGCGCCCTCCACGCGGAGCTGGGCATCGCGACGGAGGCGTGGTCGCCGCTGGGCTCGGGCCGCGGCCTGCTCGACGTGCCCGCGATCGTCGCCGTCGCCCGCAAGCACGGGCGGACCCCCGCGCAGGCGGTGCTCCGCTGGCACCTCCAGACGGGCAACGTGGTCATCCCGAAGTCGGTGACCCCGTCCCGGATCCGGGAGAACATCGACGTCTTCGACTTCGAGCTGGACGCGGAGGACATGGCCGCGATCGCCGCGCTCGACGAGGGCCGGCGCCTCGGCCCGAACCCGGCCGAGTTCAACGCGGGCGCCTGACGCCATGGCCGAGGGGAGGGTCGACGGGGGCACCGCCCCCGTCGAGGACGGGCTGTACCGGCTGCGGAACGTGGGCAGCGGCCTGGTCCTGGAGGTGTACGCGGGTTCCCGGCGCGGCGGCGCCAAGGTGCAGCAGGGCGCCGGGACGGACGCGCCGGGGCAGCGCTGGCAGGTGTCCGCGGTGCCGAACGGCGGCGGGCTCTACCACCTGGTCAACGCGGCCAGCGGGAAACGGCTCGACGTCGTGAACGCCTCCACGGAGCCGGGCGCGCTGATCCAGCAGTGGCGGGCGAACAACTTCGGCGCCCAGGAGTGGATCATCGAGCAGGACGTCGAGTCGCCCGGGACGGTGACGCTGGTGAGCTTCATCAGCGGGCTGCTGCTCGAAGTGGCGGACGGCTCGACCGCCGAGGGCGCCGACATACGCCAGGGCGAGGACACCGACTCGCCGTTCCAGTGGTGGCGGCTGGAGCCGGTGTCCTCCTGAGTGCCCCGGGTGCGCCCTGGGCGGTCAGCCCTTGCGGGCGGTGTGGACCGTGTGCGCCGCCAGGTGGAACAGGTCCGTGCGGTGGTGCAGGGACTGCTCGTCGGCCGGGTCGAGGAGCCGGTCGAGGGTCGCCCGGTCCTCGGCCCCCAGGTGCTCGCCGAAGCCCTCGCGGAGCCGCCCGAAGTGGCTGACGGCGAGCTCGCGCACGACCTGCGGGACGGGCGCGGGCACGTCCACCAGGAAGGTGCGGGTGCCGGCCGGGGTGAGGCCCGCGGAGACGAAGAGGGCGCGCCAGTCGTCGGGTTCGCGCGTCGAGCCGGGCAGCTCGGCGCGCATCCGGGCGAACCAGTCGGCGTGCTCGGCGTCGAAGCGGGCCTCCAGGCCGGGGCGGCCGATGCCGATGTCGCGGGGCAGGTGGCGGGGGGTGAGCCCGCCCTCGACGAGGGCGATCAGGCCGCCCGGGCGGAGCAGCTTCGCGAAGTCGGCGACGGCGGCGCGCTGGTCGCCGATGTGGTGCAGGGAGTTGCCGGCCCACAGCAGGTCGGCCTCGCCCAGGCTGCCGGTCTCCTCCGGGAGCTCGGCCCGCAGGGTGCCGACACGCGCGCCGAGGCCCTGGGCCTCGGCCCGGGCCCGGGCCCGCTCCAGGAGCTCCGGGGTGCCGTCGACGGCGACGGCCTCCGCGTAGGGGAAGGCCTCCGCGAGCACGGCGGTGATGACGCCGGGGCCGCTGCCGACGTCGAGGAGCCGGCGGACGCCGCTCGCGGGGACGAGGGTGCCGAGCCAGGCGGCGGCCTCCCGGTAGGCGCCGCCGGCCACCTCGGCCTGCGCCTCCAGGAGCGGCGCGAGCCGACCCCAGTCGAGCTCGGTGTCGTGCCCGTGGGAGTGCGCGTGCGCCTGGCCGTGGGAGTGGTCGTGGTCGTGGTCGCCGTGCGGCGGGTGGGATGCGCGATGCCGGTTCATGGCACCAGCGTGCGCCGGGACCCCCGGAAGCGCGAGAAAAGTTGCCGGTACGGCAAACGTGTCGGGCCCCGCGGAAAAGGGGCGGCGGCAGGATGCGGGCGGCTGTTAGCCTCGACGCATGGGCGCTTTCCAGCACTACTTCTTCCTCTGATTCCGGGTACCGGCCCGGCCGCCGTCGCGGCCGTGGGCCGGTTTCGTGCGCCCTGATTCCACGAACCCACCAGAGGAACACCCATGCGCGAGCGCGCTCAGCTCACCCTCCGTCACGTCGGCGTCGCCTTCGGCGACCGTCGCGTCCTCGACCAGGTCTCGTTCACCGTCCGCCCCGGCGAGAAGGCGGTCGTCGTCGGCGAGAACGGCTCCGGCAAGTCCACCCTGCTCCGACTGCTCGACGGCGGTCTGACCCCCGACGAGGGCGAGGTCCTCGTCCGCTTCCCCGGGTCCGCCGCCCGGCTCGCCCAGACCCTCCCCGAGACGTACCCCGTCGGCCCCGACGACACCGTCCAGGACGTCGTCGACCTCGCCCTGCGCGAACTGCGCGCGATGGAGGCGGAGTTGCGGGCCGCCGAGGACCGGCTCGGAGAGGCGGGCGCGGAGGAGCTCACCGCCTACGGGGAACTCCTCGAACGCTTCGAGGAGCGCGGCGGATACCGCGCCGACGCCGAGGTCGCCGCCTCCCTCCAGGCCCTCGGCCTCGGCCACATCACCGCCGACCGGCGGCTCGCCGGGCTGTCCGGCGGCGAGCAGGCCCGGCTGGCGCTGGCCTGTGTGCTCTCCTCCGGCGCCGAGCTGCTGCTGCTCGACGAGCCGACGAACCACCTCGACCGCGACGCCGTCGACTGGCTGCGCGGGCGGCTCGCCGCGCACCGGGGCACCGCGCTGGTCGTCACCCACGACCGGTCCTTCCTCGCCGGTTTCGCCACCACCGTCCTGGAGGTCGACCGGGACCGGCGGACCGTGCTGCGGTACGGGGACGGCTGGGCCGGCTACCGGGCCGCGAAGGCGGCCGAGCGCCGCCGCCTGGCGCAGGAGCACGAGGAGTGGCGGGAGGAGGTGGCCCGCACGGAGGAGCTGGTCGCGGCGGCCGGGCAACGGCTCGCGGTGACCGGGAAGGATCCGCGCCAGGGCTTCGGCAAGCACCGCCGCTCCAGCGAGAACAAGCTCTCCGGGCAGGTCCGGACGGCCCGCCGCCGCCTCGACGAGCTGCTGCGGGAGCCGGTGGCCGCGCCGCCCGAACCGCTGCGGTTCGGCGGCCGGTTCACCGGGGACGGGGTGCTCGCCGACGTGCTGGTGGAGTGCGACGGGGTCCGCGTCGGCGAGCGGCTCGCCGTGGACGGGGTGCGGATCGGGGCCGGTGAGCGGGTGCTCGTCTCCGGCCCCAACGGGGCAGGGAAGACCACCCTGTTGCGGCTGCTCGCCGGTGAACTCGCCCCGGAGGAAGGAGTGGTGCGCCGCACCGGCCGGGTCGGGTACCTCGCCCAGGAGCTGCCGCACTCCCCCACCCGCCGGACCGCCCTCGCGGTCTGGGCGGACGGCAGGCCCGGACCGCCCGAGGAGCACGCGGCGGAGCTGCTCGCCCTCGGGCTGCTGCGCGAGGAGGACCTCGCCGTCCCCGTGGCCGCCCTCTCCGCGGGCCAGCGCCGGCGCCTCGAACTGGCCCTGCTGGTCTCCCGCCCCGCGGACCTGCTGGTCCTGGACGAGCCCACGAACCATCTGGCGCCCGCGCTGGTGGAGGAGCTGGAGGAGGCGGTGGCCGCCTTCCCCGGCACGGTCGTCGCGGTCTCGCACGACCGCGCGTTCCGCGCGCGCTTCGGCGGCCGTTGCCTTGAGCTGGCCGGAGGCCGGGTCGCCGGCTAGGTGACGGGCCTGGCGTAGGCCGTCAGGCGGTACTCCGGGGCCGGGCGGGGGCGGGCCTGGTCCGGGAGGGCCGCCAGGGCGGTCGCCAGGGAGTCCGTCACGGTCCGGTCGCCGCGGAACCAGGAGGCGTAGGAGCCGGCGCGGAGCTTGCGGGCGGTGTCCTCCGGGGTGGCGCCCTGGCCGTGGCCGGTGAAGGCGGTCCCGCCCGCGGGGGCGAGCCCGTGCGCGGCGGCGAGGGCCTCGACGCGGTCGGCGCGGTCGTGGGCGGCGCCGGGCGCGCGGTGCGGGCGCAGCAGGGCGTCGATGTCGCTGCCGACGTCGTGGGCGGCGTCCTTGTCGACGGTGACGGCGAGGACGCCGCCGGGGCGGAGCACCCGCGCGGCCTCGGCGACGACCTCCTCGGTGAACGGCACCAGGTGGAGCAGCCACACCGCGCTGACCGCGTCGAGGCTCGCGTCGGGGAACGGCAGTCGGCGGGCGTCGGCGCGCAGGACCCGGCCGGGGAGGCGCCGCCCGGCGGCCAGGAGCATGGCGTGGGCGGCGTCGGCGCCGAGGACCCGGAGGCCGGGCCGGGCGATCCGTCCGGTGACGAGCCCGGTGCCGCAGGCGAGGTCGAGGAGGGTGCGGGCGCCGGGCGGCACCAGGCGCAGCACGGCCGCGGCCGCCGCCTCCGCCCGGGGCACGCCGCCGCGGGTCTCGTCGTAGTGGGCCGCCTCGGTCTCGTAGTCGAGCAGGGTGTCCGCCATGACGGACAGCCTAGGGAGCGGATCGTGCGTCAGTGGGCGCCGTGGCCGGGGGCGATGGCCTCGACGCGCTCGGCCAGCGCGAAGTCCTTCTCCGTGAGGGCCCCGCCGGCCGAGTGGGTGTGGACGGCGAGGGCGACCGTGTCGTAGCCGAGCGTCAGGTCCGAGTGGTGGTTCAGCTCCTGCTGGATCTGCGCGACGTGGACGACGAGGGCGGTGGCCGCGAAGTGGTCGGGGAGACGGTAGGAGCGGACCAGGCGGGCGTCCTCGACGGACCAGCCGGGGAGTTCCCGCAGACGGTCCTCGATCTCCTTCTGCGACAGCGGCTGCGTGGACACAGGGGTGCTCCCTCCGGTCGGTGGTGCGCGGGGCGTGGTCGGTGGTGCGGACGCTCCCCGGGGTACGTACCCGGGTCACCCCTCTGGGATACCGTCTGCGCATGACGACTGTGGTGAGCGACACGGGGGTCGGGCCGCTGCTGCGCGGCTGGCGCGAGCGGCGGCGGCTCAGCCAGCTGGAGCTGGCGCTGCGCGCGGACTCCTCGGCCCGGCACATCTCCTTCGTCGAGACGGGCCGGTCGCGGCCGAGCGAGGAGATGATCCTGCGGCTCGCGGAGCACCTGGACGTGCCGGTGCGGGACCGCAACGCCCTCCTCCTCGCGGCGGGTTACGCGCCACGGTACGCGGAGTCGACGCTGGACGCGCCGGAGCTGGAGACGCTGCGGGAGGGCATCGCGCGGCTGCTCCAGGGGTACGAGCCGTATCCGGCGCTCGTGGTGGACGGCGCGTACACGGTGGTGGCGGCGAACCGGGCGATCGGGCTGATGCTCGGCGGGCTGCCGGAGCACCTGCTGACGCCTCCGCTGAACGTCATGCGGATCACCCTGCACCCGGAGGGCCTGGCGCCCCGGATCCAGAACCTGCGGGAGTGGCGGGCGCATCTGCTGGCCCAGATGGAGCGTCAGATCGCCTTCGCCCGCTCGGACGCGCTGCGCGCGGTGTACGAGGAGGTGAAGGCGTATCCGCTGCCCGAACCGCGCCCGGACGACGTGCCGGACCCGGAGCCGTACCCGTACTTCGCGCTGCCGCTGCGGATCGAGCACGACGGACGGGTGCTGTCCTTCGTGTCGTCGATCTCGACCTTCAACACGCCGATGGACGTGACCGTCGCCGAGCTGGCCATCGAGACGCTGCTCCCGGCGGACCCGGCGACGGTGGAGTACCTGAAATCCCTGGAGTTCTGACGGTCCTTCAGTCGGTGGAGGCCCGCAGCGCGGCCCACTGGAGGAGGGCGAAGCCGGCGACGGTGCCGGCCTGCATCGGCGTCCAGACGAGTCCGGCGGTGGTGGGCTCCAGCCAGGCGACGAGGGCGACCACGCTGAGGGCGGCCCACAGCAGGTTCGCGTCGACGACCAGCTTCACGGCGGTCGCCGGGGGCTGCGGGCGGCTCGCGAGCCAGGCGACGCCGGCGGCGTACGCGGTGAGGAAGAGGCCGAGTCCGAGGAGCAGCCCGGCGTCCACGCCGAGGAGTTCGCCGAGCGGACCGGAGGCGAGGGCGTAGGCGAGTCCGTTGGCCCCGGTGACGACGGCGTCGAGGGCGAGGAAGCGGCGGAGCGCGGTGGCCGGCCGGGTGGTGCGGGCGAGACCGGTGAGCAGGGTCTGGGACATGGCGGATCACCCTCCAGTAGGGGTCGTTCGTACGCGGGGACCCGGCGCCCGGGCGGAGTGCGCCGCCCGGGTTCCGGTGCTTCAGAGCTTGCCGCCGGGGGCCGGTGCGGGTCGATTACCTGAGAGGTCATGCCGGGCGGCCGGGGCCCGGATCCGCCAGGAGGCGGCCGGGCGGTGTCGGCGTCGGTCCGGCCCGGGGGCGGGACGACGGCCGCCCAGCCGTCGACGGCTCCGGCGCCGTAGCGGTGTCCGTGCGGGGCGTCCACGCCGGACGGGACGGCCGCCGTGTCGATCGGGGTCCGCCGGAAGGGGACGAGGGGGAACCAGCGGATCTCGGGGGCGGGGCCCGGTCCGGAGGGGGTTCCGGTCCGGAGGGGGTTTTGGTGGACCGCTCGGGGCCGGCGTGCCGGTCGGTCGAGGTCATCCGGTCGGCCTCGTACGCCCGGACGGCCGCCCGCCGTCGGATTCCCCGGCCGCCGGAGGGATCCGGCCGCCGGGCGGCCGGATCCCCCGGGGGGTCAGCGGGTCGGGTGCTCCCGGCGCGGGCGCGTCCCGGCCGCTTCGGGGGCGGTGTCCGGGGCGGCCGGCTCGGGCGCCGGTTCGGGCCGGTGCTCGGCGGCCCGGCGGTCCCGGGCGGCCTCGGCGCGCAGCAGGGCCTGGAGGACGGCGTACGGATCGGTGGGCATGGCGGTGCTCCTCGCGGACGCGGGGGTGGGTGGGGGGCTGCTGGAGGCACGGCCTGTCAGCAGCGCAGCACCACCCGCCGGCGCGAGGACGGCCGCGGGGCGGGGACGGGGGCGGGGGCGGGGCCGCGCGGCGCGCGGCGGCGGCGCGGGCCCGCAGGTCCCGCGGTCCTGGCCCTGGTCCGGCGGTGCCGGGTGCGCCCGGGCAGCCCCGCCTCGGCGCTCCCCGGCTCGTACGTCTCCCCACCGGGGTCGGGCACGGCGGGCGCCCCCGCCGGCCGGGGTTCGGCGCCGGCCCCGGCGAGCGGCCCCGCCGGACCGGACGTGCCGGGCGCGGTGAGGACCGCGACCACGGTGAGCACGAGGAGGACCCCGCGGAGCAGGGCCGGCAGCCGCCGGACGCGCGCCGCCCGCCCCGCCGGGGCGGCGGTGCGGGCGGGGGGCCTGGGGGCGGGGGTCACGGTGATCCGTACTGCCCCGCGCGGCCGGTGCGCGCTCCGGACGGGCCGGAGATCCGCCCTCCTGGGCTACGCCTCCGGGGCCGGATTCACCGCCTCGGCCGCACGGGCGGCCGCCGCGCGCTTGCGGCCGGCCATCCAGGCGTGGACGAGGACGCCGCCGAAGAGGAAGAGGACGCCCTGGTAGACGGCGGCGTAGCCGGAGCCGGCGACGAGCCAGAGGGAGAAGCCGAAGGCGGCGAGGGCGAGGACCGCGTCGCGGATCAGCCGGGGCCGGTGGACGCGGTCGCCCTGGCCGGAGAGCAGGAAGTGGATCTGGGCGGCGGCGGAGAGCAGGTAGGGGACGGTCGCGGTGAAGGTGGTGACGAGGACCAGCATCTCGAAGACGCCGCTCGGGCCGGCCGTGTAGTTGTACACGGTCAGGAGGGAGGCGAGGACGACGGTCACGATCACGCCGACGGTGGGCACCCCGCGCCGCTTCACGGTGAAGACCCGCGGGAAGAGGCCGTCGCGGGCGGCGGCGTACGGGGTCTGGGCGCTGAGCAGCGTCCAGCCGTTGAGCGCGCCGACCATGGAGACCAGGGCCATGCAGGCGACGGCGGCGCCGCCCCAGCTTCCGCCGAACATCAGGTTGACGGAGTCGGCGAAGGGCGCGCTGGAGGAGACGAGCGTGTCGTGCGGGACGGTGCCGAAGACGGAGACCATGGTGAGCAGGTACAGCGTGGCGGCGGCGAGGGTGCCGAGGACGGTGGCGCGGCCGACGTTGCGGCGCGGGTCGCGGACCTCGCCGGCGCTGACGGTGGCGGACTCGACGCCGAGGTAGCTGAAGAGCAGGATCGCCGCGGAGGCGGAGACCGCGCCGAGCGCGCTCTCGTCGCCGGCCCGGAAGGGGCCGAGGTTGGCGCTGTCGAAGAAGAAGAACCCGCCGACGGCGACGAGCAGCAGCGGCACGAACTTGAGCACGGTGGCGACGAGCTGGACGGCGCCGACGTACCGGGTCCCGGCGAGGTTGGCGAGGGCCGGAAGCCACTGGATCAGCAGGGCGGCGCCGATGGTGGCGGCCTTCGACTCGTGGAGGGGCACGAGGACGTCGAGGTAGCCGACGGCGGCGACGGCGAGGGCCGCGTTGGAGACCCAGGCGGTGATCCAGTACGACCAGGCCGCGAGGAAGCCGGCGAAGTCGCCGAAGGCCTCGCGGGCGTAGACGTACGGGCCGCCGGTCATCGGGTGGCGGTGGGCGAGCCGGCCGAAGACCAGGGCGAGGGCGAGGGCGCCGAGGGTGAGGACGCCGAAGGCGACCAGGCTGATGGTGCCGAAGGGGGCGACGGAGGCGGGCAGCAGGAAGATGCCGCCGCCGATGATGTTGCCCATGACCAGGGCCGTCGCGATCGGGAGGCCGAAGCGACGGGTGTGCTGCCGGCCGGGGTCGCCGGTCCCTTCCGTGCCGTCCGTGCCGTCCGTGGGGAGCGTCGGGGCCGAGGGGGCCGTGGGGGCCGTGCTCATGGGGTGGTGCGCCTTCCGTCGTGCGGTTCCGGACAAGCCTCCGGAACCGGACCATGGTCGGGTACGGCGAACACCCGTCCAAATCAGTGGTTTTTGTCCGGCCGGACCGGCCACTCCACCGGAAGAACTGATTCCGTTTCCGCGCCCGACGGGGAAATCTCCGGGGCGTCCGCCGGGTCGGCGGACGGGCCGAGCGGCACCTGCGGCCCGTCGTCCTCGCGCAGCCAGCGCCGCAGCACCCGGTGCACCCGCTCGGCGCCCACCAGCTCCTCCCCCTCACCGACCGGCGGCGACAGCTCCGGCGGCGACAGCAGGAAGGGGTGCGCCTGCTCGCCGCCCAGACCGCCGTGCGAGCCGATCTGCTCCTCGAAGGCGTGCACGGTGCCGGTCGCCGGGTCGTACATCGAGTTCACCATCACGTCGGCGACGTGCGGGAAGCCGTCGGTGCGCCGCACCGCGTCGGCCGCGCCCCGGCCGAAGACCGCCAGCGGCCCGTCGTCGGCCAGCTCGGCCACCGGCACCTCCACGCCGTCCCCCGCCAGCACCACCGACCCGTGCGCCTCGCTCGCCACGAGGAGGAAACCGATCCCCGGATGCTGGGCCAGGGCGCGCAGCAGCGCCGGATGACGCCGGTCGATCTCCTCCCGCGTCATCCGGTGCGGCACGTCCGGGAAGGAGACCAGGCCCAGATTGCCCGAGGCGAGGACGACCGGCTCGGACGGCCGGGCGGGCAGCTCCCGCTCCGTCTCCTCGCCCGTCTCCACCGGCCGGTGCAGGGCGCTGCGCAGCGCGTCCCGGGCGGCGTCCCGGGCCTCCGCGCCGCTGCGGGTGCGGCCGACCCGGCGCGACACCGGCAGCCCGCAGCCCGCCCGCACCAGGTCCTTCAGCGTCAGCCCGTACGCGCCCTCGAAGGTCTCCCCCGGGCTCTGCCCGTGGTCCGACAGGAGCACGATCCGGTACGGCCGCGGGGCGTGCTCGGCGACCCGGGCGATCAGCCCGACGGCGCGGTCGAGGCGGCGCAGCACCTGGTCGGTGTCGCGGCCGCGCGGCCCCGAGTGGTGCGCCACCTCGTCGTACGCGACGAGGTCCGCGTAGACGGCGGTGCGGCCGGCCAGCATGTCGCCCAGCACCGCCGCGACCACCACGTCCCGCTCGACGACGGTCGCGAAGGCGCGCACGAAGGGGTACGTGCCGCCGCGCCGGATCCGGGGCGTCTCGCGGCGCAGCCGGGCCCGGGTCGACTGGGCCACCTCGCGGACCACCTCGTTGACCAGGGAGCCGGCGGTGCGGACGGCGTTGGCCGGATCGGAGAAGTACGCGAAGTAGCCGGCGCGCGAGCGGTTGCGGCGGCCCCGGCGCGCGGCGACGGTCAGGACGAGCGCCACCTCGTCGGCGCCGCCGCTGAAGAGGTTGCCCCGGGAGGCGCCGTCCAGGCTGAGCAGGCCGCCGTCTCCGGTGCGGCGCACCGCCCGCCGCTGCAGCTCCACGGCGCTCGCCGGCCGGTTCGACACCATCAGCCGCCCGGTGTCCTTCTCGTACCAGCGGAAGGCCGGCACGTCCTCGTTGCTGCCGTGCAGGATGCCGAGCTGGCTGGCGCCCGTCTGGCTCGACCAGTCCGTCCGCCACGGGGTGAGCCGGTACCCCGCCTCCAGCCACCCCGCCACCGTCGGCATGAGCCCGTCGTCGACGGCCCGCCGCAGCACCTCGTGCCCGACGCCGTCGAGCTGCAGGAAGACCGTGCCCGGCGCGGGCACGGGGACGGACCGGGGGTCGCGCGGACGGGTCCGGCCCGTCAGGCGGTACAGCCGGCGGCGGTAGGCGTCGTCGTCCCGCACGGCGAGCGCGGTCGAGCTCGCGGACGCCACGGCGGACATCACGGCCGCGACGACGACGGCCGTCTCCGGATCCGCCGCGCCCCGGCCGTCCGGGATCAGCCACAGCGCGACGAGCAGCAGCGAGCCGTTCAGGAAGAACACCAGCAGTCCGAGCACCAGCGCGGGCACGAGGAGCAGGGCGCGGACGACGAGCGGCCAGACGAGGGCGGTCAGCAGGCCGAAGGCGCCGGCGGCCCAGGCGGCGGTGAGGGCCGTACGGGTGAGGCTGTCGCCGTCCGGCGACTGCAGCTGGAAGTCGGGCAGGAGCGCGGCGAGCACGAGCAGCGTCGCCGTCGACACCGCCCACACGCTGACCACCCTGACGGCGGCCCGCCCCGCCCCGCGCCATCGCCCGTACCCCACGCCACCCGACCTTCCACCCAAACGTCCCCCCACCCTGACATACCCACTCCGTTGCGGGCATACGTCCTGGGGGCGACGGGGTCAGGTGCCGTCGTAGCCGGCGGTGGGCATGGAGAGGCGGCGGTGGACGGCCGCCTTCGCCGCCGAGTCGTAGCCGGGCAGCGGCCCGTCCGCCGTCTCGACCCGCACCCCCCGCCGCGCGCACTCCGCGCGGAAGTCCGGCACCGAGGTCAGCGCCCGCGCGAGGACCCGCTCGTTCGCCGCGACGAAGACGTCGACCTCGCCGGACTCGACGTCGGCCCAGAGTGCGTCGTGGTCGGGGCGGACGCCGTAGCAGTGGAGCTCGCGCGCGAGGACGTACCCCCGTTCCACCGCCCAGCGGGCGCAGACCGCGTGCTGGCCGCGCGTGTCGACGAGGAAGGGGTCGGAATCGAGTTCTTCGAGCGGGGTCAGGCTGGCGATCGCCGCGACCCGGACGTCGTTCATGCGCAGACCCTACTGCCCGGCGCAGCCGCACGGGAGGGCCGCCGGGCCTCTACCCTCGGGAAGGAGAGCGCGCGGGCGAGGGAAGGGCGGCATGCCGGTGGAGGTCACCTGGTGGGGGCACGCGACCTGCACGGTCGAGGACTCCGGGATCCGGTTCCTCACCGACCCGCTGTTCGCCCGGCGCCTCGCGCATCTGCGGCGCAGGAGGGGCGCCCCGCCGCCGCCGGAGGCGACGGTCGCGGAGGCGGTGCTCGTGTCGCACCTGCACTCCGACCATCTGCACCTGCCGTCGCTCGCGCGCCTGGCGCCCGGCACCCGGATCCTGGTGCCGCGCGGCGCGCCGGAGGCCGTGCCGGGGCTGCGGCGGCTCGCCGGGGCGGGGCTGCGGCTGACGGAGGTCGCGCCGGGCGACGAGGTGACGGTGGAGGGCGTGACCGTGCGGGCGGTGCCGGCCCGGCACGACGGACGGCGGCTGCCGTTCGGCCCGCACCGGTCCCCCGCGCTCGGGTACGTCGTCGAGGGCGAGGCGCGCACGTACTTCGCCGGGGACACCGGGCTGTTCGACACGATGGCGGAGGAGGTCGGCCCGGTGGACGTGGCGCTGCTGCCGGTCGGCGGCTGGGGTCCGTACCTGGGGCAGGGGCATCTGGACGCGGGGCGCGCCGCGCAGGCGCTCGCCGCGCTCTCCCCCGCCGCGGCGGTGCCGGTGCACTACGGCACGTACTGGCCGATCGGCCTGGACGGGGTGCGGCCGCACGAGTTCCACGCGCCGGGCGACGAGTTCGTGCGCCACGCGGCGCGCCTCGCGCCGAAGGTGGCGGTGCACCGGCTCGGCCACGGCGAGCGGGTGCGGCCGGAGGTCGCCCGGTGACGGGTGCCCTGCTGGCGGCGGCCGGCGATCTGCCGCCGGAGTCGACGCAGCAGGCGGTCGGCTATCCGTCGCTGTTCCTCCTGGTGGCGTTGGGCGCCCTGGTGCCGGTGGTGCCGACGGGGGCGATCGTCAGCTCGGCGGCCGTCGTCGCCTTCCACCAGGCGTCGCCGTTCTCGCTGCTCGTCGTCTTCCTCCTCTCCTCGGCCGCCGCCTTCCTCGGCGACCTGGCCCTCTACTGGCTGGGCCAGCGCGGGGTGCGGTCGCGGAACGGTTCGCGCTGGCTGGCCGCCCTGCGCGCCCGGGTGACCCCGGACCGCCTCGCGCAGGCCCAGGGGCGGCTCGACACCCATCAGGTGTCGGTCCTGGTCCTGTCGCGGCTGGTCCCGGCGGGCCGCATCCCGGTCATGCTGGCCTGTCTCCTGGCCCGCATGCCGCTGCGCCGCTTCGCCCGCGGTGACGCGGCGGCCTGTCTGGCGTGGGCGGCGACGTACCAGCTCATCGGCATCCTGGGCGGTTCCCTGTTCCCCGAGCCCTGGCAGGGCGTGGTCGCCGCGGTCGGCCTGACCGTGCTGATCAGCGCGGCTCCGGCGGTCTGGCGGCGGCTGCGGGGCAGTGGCCGGCGCGACGGCGAGGGGCGGGACGGCGACGGGCAGGCGCTACGGCACGAGGACGCGTGAGCCGCCGACCGGGAGGGTCCACAGGTCCTCGGCGGGGAGGCCCGCGTGCGCCCAGGCGGCGCGGACCCGGGTGAGGGGTTCCAGGACGGGTTCGGAGGAGAGCACGAAGGTGGCCCAGTGCATGGGGGCCATCCGGCGGGCGCCCAGGTCCTGGAGGGCGCGGACGGCCTCCTCCGGGTCGGTGTGGACGTCGCGGAGCCACCAGCGCGGGGCGTAGGCGCCGATGGGGAGGAGAGCGAGGTCGATGCCGGGGTGGCGGCGGCCGATCTCGGCGAACCAGTGGCCGTATCCGGTGTCCCCGGCGAAGTGGACGCGGTGTCCGGCGGGGTCGGTGAGCACCCAGCCGCCCCACAGGGAGCGGCAGGTGTCCAGGAGGGTGCGCTTGGACCAGTGGTGGGCGGGGACGAAGTCGAAGCGGACGCCGTCGAGTTCGGCCGCCTCCCACCAGTCGAGCTCGGTGACCCGGGTGAAGCCGCGGCGCACGAACCAGCGGCCGAGGCCGGCGGGGACGAGGACCGGGGTGGCGCGCGGGAGGCGCCGGAGGGTGGGGGCGTCGAGGTGGTCGAAGTGGTTGTGGCTGATGACGACGGCGTCGACCGGCGGCAGGTCCTCCCAGCGGACGCCGACCGGGGTGAGCCGGGCGGGCGTGCCGAGGATCCGCCGGGACCAGACGGGGTCGGTGAGGACGGTGAGGCCGCCGACCCGGAGGACCCAGCTGGCGTGCCCGGCCCAGGTGACGGCGACGGTGGACGGCCCGGCGGGCGGCAGCGGCCCGGGGGCGAAGGGCAGCAGCGGAGCGTCCCGCAGCCCCTCGGGGCGCGGCCGTACGGCCCCTTCGCGCGCGAGCCGCGCGAGCGCCCGCACTCCGGGCAGCGGCGCGGTCAGCCGGTCGGCGAAGCTGCGGGGCCAGTCCACCCGCAGCCTCCCGAGCGGCTGGAGCACGGAGGTGGGCAGCACGGTGGCCCCGGCCGGACGCGGGTGGCCGGCGGGCGCGGTCGGGCGGGGGTGGTCCGTGGGTGTGGCCCGGGGCGGGGTTCCGGGCGGCGCGGCCGGGGGCGGGGCCTGGGTGGCCGGGGCGGGGTGGGCCGTCCGTTCGGTCATCTGCGGGCTCCGTTCTGCGCGGTCGGATGGGCCAGGTCGTCGAGGACGGCGGTGAGGGCGGCCAGGGCCCGTACCGTCTGGGGCAGGTGTTCGGGTTCGCGGGTGGCGAGGGTCTCGGCGCGTTCGGGCGGGGTGGCGCCGAGCAGCGGCGCGGTGGCGAGGCGGACGCGCAGGGCGCCGAGTTCGTCGCCGAAGCGGTGGCCGCCGGGGGTGGGGGCGCCGAGGCGGGCGGTGAGGTACTGCTCCAGTTCCAGGGAGTCGGTGACGCCCCGGGCGGCGAGGCCGGCGCGGAGCGGTCCGAGGTCGGCGTAGAGGTGGCGGCCGGCCCGCGGGGGCCGGGCGAGGGCGCCGGCGGCGAGGACGGCACGGTGTGCGGCGGCGGCGAGCCGGCCGTGGACGGCGGCGGCGCGCAGGGCCGGTACGAAGACGTCCTCGGGTTCGTCGAGGGCGTGCGCGACGGCGGGCGCGACGGGGGCGGGGAGCACGGCGCCGAGGGCGGTGAGGACGTCGAGGGCGCGGGCGCGGGGGTCGCCGTACCGGTCGGCGCGGGCGGCGGCGGTGGGCGGGAAGCGGGCGATGGCGCAGGGCCAGGAGCCGGGGACGAGTCCGCCGCCGGCGAGGTCGGCGAGGACGGTGACGTCGTCGGGGCACATCTCGGCGGGGCTGAGCAGGACGGTGTCGCGGGGGTGGTGGAGGGTGTCGCGCCAGGTCTCGTCGCTGATGACGTGGAGGCCCTCGGCGACGGCGGCCTCGCAGCTCTCGCGGACGAGTTCGGGCGGGGGGACGGTGGCGGTCGGGTCGTCGGCGACGGAGAGCAGCAGCACCCGGGGGTCGCCGCCCTCGGCGCGGACCCGGCGGACGGTCTCCAGGAGGGCGTACGGGTCGGGGACGCCGCCGGCCTCGGCGGTGGTGGGCACGTGGTACGCGGGCCGGCCGAGGAGCCGGATCTGCGGGGTCCACCAGGCGGGGCAGGGCCGGGGCAGCAGCACGTCGCCGCCGTGCGCGGCGAGGAGGGCGAGGAGCAGGGCGGGGGCGCCGGGGGCGGCGAGGGAGTCCTCGGCGTGGCCGCGCAGGCCGCGGCGCCACCAGTAGCCGGCGGCCGCCTCGCGCAGGACGGGTCCGCCGCCGGGCGGTTCGGGGTCGGTCCGGCCGGCGGCGGCCGCGAGGAGGGCGGCGAGCCCCGGGGGGACGGGCCGGCCGCTCTCGGGCGCGGGAGGTCCGTAGCGCACCGGGCCGCGGCCTTCCGGAGCCGTCTCCCGCATGTCCCGTACCTCCTGAGCGCGCGGGGCGCCGGGCAGGGCGTCCCCGTGCCCTTTATACGGAGGTTCGTTCCGTCATGCCCGTTCAGGCGACGGTGATCGGGTGACGGACGACGGCGTCGAAGAGGTAGCCCTGGGTGTTGTGGACGGCGGTGCCGGGCTGGACGTTCCCCGCGGCGTCAGTGGTGCGGGAGAGGAGGGTCGCGGGCCCGGCGGCCGCGGGCCGCCAGGGCAGCGACCAGCGGACCCAGGCGCCGCGCCGGGGGCCGTCGTGGAGGCGTGCGGGACGCCAGGTGCCGCCGCCGTCGGTGGAGACCTCGACGGAGCGGACGGGCGCGTGCGCGGACCAGGCGCGGCCGGTGAGCCGGTGGACCCTGCCCGCCTCCAGGGTGGCGCCGAAGGGCAGCTGGAAGCCGGACTTGAGGGTCTGGCGGGTGATCGGGGCGCTGCCGCCGGCCGGGTGGGGCTCCCCGAACAAGCGGTACCAGTCGGTGGACCAGGGGCTGGCGAGCGGCCGGGTGGCGACCTCGATGTCGCCGAGCCACTTGATGGAGGCGATGCCGACCCAGTGCGGCACGACGAGCCGGACGGGGTGCCCGTGGTCGTACGGGAGCGGCTCGCCGTTCATCTCGTACGCGAGGATCACGTCGTCCAGCGCCTTGGCGACCGGCAGCGGGCGGCGGACCCGGCCGTGGTCGGTGCCGCCGGAGACGTACGGGTCGTCCAGGCCGCGCGGCAGCAGGTCGACGGCGTCGTGGGCGAGTCCGGCGCGGTGCAGCACCTCGGCGAGGCGGACGCCGCGCCAGCGGGCGGCTCCGACGGCGCCGAGCGTCCAGGCGGTGCCGGAGACGGGCTGCCCCTGCTGGGTGGCGTAGAGGCTGCGGCCGTTTCCGGCGCATTCGACGAGGGCCGTCCGGGTGACGGAGGGCAGGTCGCGGAGCTGTCCGTAGGTGAAGTGGACGGGGGCGCGGCCGTGGAGTCCGTCGCCCCAGAGGGTGAGCCGCCAGTCGGCGGCGTCGAGGACGGGGGTGGAGGTGTGGTTGCGGACGAAGAAGCGGTCGGCGGGGGTGAGGTACCCGGTGTCGCCGAAGGCGTCGAACCGCGCCTCGGCGTTGGTGCCGCGCACGGTGAAGTGCGCGTCGGGCAGCGCCTTGACGATCCCGGGCGCGGCGGAGGCGGAGGCCACGGACGCGGCGCCGGCAGGAGTGGCGGCGGCACCGAGGGCGACGGCGGCGGCCGGGGTGGCGGCGAGGGCCTTCAGGAGCGTTCGGCGGGCGGGCGCGGACGGGTGCGGCACGGGACTCCTCGGCACGGTCACGGGTCGGTCCGCCGGACGGCGGCGGGCCGATCGTAGGCGCGCGCGGGGCGCCCGGGCCGGGGCGACGGGGGTCTGTTCACGAGGCTGTCACGAGAACGGCCGAAAGGACACGGCGGCGGCCCGGTTTCCCCCACGGTCCGGGCCGCCCCGCGCGGTACGCGCCCCCGTTGCGCGTCCCCCCGGACCGAACGATATAGAAGTCGTTTCTAGAAACCAACTTCAGTCCCTCCGCTTCTCGCCGCGGCCCGACGGAGCACCATCCGAACTCCCCTCCTCCCGGCGAGCGTTCACCACTCCCCTCCCCGCCGATCGAGTCCATATGTCAAGACGGCAGTCTCACCATGCGGCGATCGGTCGTACGGTGGACCCACCACCCACACCGAGGGAGTCGGTTCCATGACGCAGCAGCCCGTCGTCTACACCCATGGCCACCACGAGTCGGTCCTCCGTTCCCACACCTGGCGCACGGCCGCCAACTCGGCCGCCTACCTGCTGGGCGAACTGCGCCCGGGGCTCGACCTGCTGGACGTCGGCTGCGGGCCCGGCACGATCACCGCCGACCTGGCCGCGCTGGTCGCCCCCGGGCGGGTGACCGCCGTGGACACCTCCGAGGAGGTCCTGGCGAAGGCGCGCGCCACGGCCGCCGAACGAGGCCTGGAGAACGTGGAGTTCGCGGTGGCGGACGTCCTGGCCCTGGACTTCCCCGACGACTCCTTCGACGTCGTCCACGCCCACCAGGTGCTCCAGCACGTGGGCGACCCGGTGGGGGCGCTGCGCGAGATGCGCCGCGTCTGCCGGCCCGGCGGGATCGTCGCGGCCCGCGACAGCGACTACGGCGCCTTCGCCTGGTATCCCGAACGGCCCGTCCTGGACGGCTGGCTGGAGCTCTACCACCGGGTGGCGCGCGCCAACGGCGGCGAACCGGACGCCGGACGGCGGCTGTTCGCCTGGGCCCGGAGCGCCGGGCTCGCCGACGTCACCGTCACGACGACGGCCTGGACCTTCGCCACCCCCGAGGAGCGGGCCTGGTGGAGCGGCCTGTGGGCGGACCGCACCACCGCCTCCTCCTACGCGGACCTGGCGGTCGGGGGCGGTCACGCCACCCGGGCCGAGCTGGCGGAGATCGCCGCGGCCTGGCGGGAGTGGGGCGCCCGGGAGGACGCCTCCTTCATGGTGCCGCACGGCGAGATCCTCTGCCGCGTCTCCTGAGACGGGTGCCCGGGGCCGCGGGCGGCAGCCGTTTATTGGCGCGCGTCCGCGCCCGCCCCCGACCTAGGGTGGAGGGTCGTCCGCCGTCGGGGCGGGCGCGGGAGCACCACGGGAGTACGAGAGATGGGCACGCCACACACCTACCGGGTCATCGTGCGGGGCACCTTCGACGGGCTGACGCCGGAGGGCCGGGAGCGGCTGCTCGCCGGGGTGGAGGAGCACGGCCTGGCCTCGATGCGGTTCACCGAGGAGGGCTCGCTGACCTACGACCGGGCGCTGAAGCACTTCTCGTACCGGCTGGTCGTCGTGTCGGACGCCGAGGACGGCGACGAGATGGCCGGGGCGCTCGCCGAGGAGCGGGTGGAGGCCGCGCTGGCCGCGCTCGGCCACGGCCACCAGGGGCTGAAGTCCACGGTGACCGACCTCGACACGATGAAGATCAACCGCAAGGGTCGGTGATCGCCCAGCGCTCGTGGTCCCGCCAGGCGCCGTCGATGAACAGCATGGCGGGCGAGAAGCCCTCCAGGCGGAAGCCGGCCCGGCGGACCAGGGCGCGCGAAGGGGCGTTGCCCGGCTGGATGTTGGCCTCCAGGCGGTGCAGTCCCATCGGTCCGAAGGCATGGGCCAGGAGGAGGCCGAGGGCCTCCCCCATCAGGCCGCGCCCGGCGGCGTGGGCGAAGGCGCCGTAGCCGAGGGCGCCGCTGCGGAAGGCGCCGCGGACGATGTTGTTGACGGTGAGGAAGCCGGCGATGCGGCCCGCCTCGCCGTGCTCGCAGACGAGGAAGCCGGCCCGGGCGGGCTCCGCGATCAGGGCGCCCGCGTAGGCGGCGTAGTGCTCGGCCGTCCGGGGCGGGAACAGCCACGGCCGGTGGAGCTCGACGCTCTCCTCGGCGCGGGCGGTGAACTCCTCGGCGTCGTCGAGGGTGAACGGCCGCAGACCCACGCGGGGTCCGGCCGTGAGGAACCGGTCGGGTCCATCGGGCATGCGCCCAGGCTAGCCCGGGCCCGCGGACCGGCCTCCGGAGCCCCGTGCCCGCCCGGCCCCGCACCCGCCCGGCCCCGCACCGGCCCGACCCCGTGCCCGCTCACCCCGTGCCCGCTCAGCGGCGGGCCACCGTCACGCGGACCGGGCAGGGCTCGCCCTTGCGGAGCACGCCGATGACGACCGTGGTGCGGTGGTCGAGGCCCGTCCCCGCGGAGGGGTACTGGGTGCAGACCCGCCAGCGCGGGGGCCACAGGACCCGTCGGTCCCGGCCGCTCGCGTCGTGGACGTCGAGCCGGATGCGGTGGTCCAGACGGGTGAAGACCCGCCACAGGCCGCCGTCCCGGAAGTCCGGCATCGGCGGCCACGCGCCGGCCGCCGCCCGCCGGGCCCGCCGCGTGTCGGCGTCCCCCGCCGCCCCGGCCGCCACGGCGGCGAGGGCGAGGGCCGCGCCCGCCCCGATCAGGGCGCCGCGCTTCACCCGCTCCTCCTCGGGCCCCTCCGGGCCGCGTACCAGCCGCAGGCCGCGCCGAGCAGTGCCGTCGCGAGGAGCGCGAGGTAGAGCGGCATCGTCACCTCGGGGATGAGCAGCCGGATCTTGACGTCGCCGGTGTTCTCGAAGATGAAGACGAGCAGGAGGACCGCGACGACCGCCATCCCGATCCGTCCGGGGGTGATGGCGCCGAACCTGTCACCCCTCCGCGTGCCCGCCGTGTCCTTGGGACTCATGCCCGCCGCCTCCTCCGTCGTCCGTCACGGGCGTACCCGTGGGACCAGAATGGGGGGACCGGCACGTCGAGGGGACGGTGGACGACGCCGTCCGGGTGACTTGTCAGACAACCAGGACCGTTACGGTGGTGGGGACCGGGCGCGGGACGAAACGGCAGGAGGAGGGGCCTTGGCGGCCAGCGGGCACCGGCGGCGACCTGTGGTGGCGCTCTACGAGCGGATCGCGGACGCCGTCCACGACGGCACCTATCCGCCCGGCTCCACCCTCCCCTCCGAGCCGAAGCTCGCCGCCGAACTGGGCGTGAGCCGGCCCGCGCTGCGCGAGGCGCTGCTGCTGCTCCAGGAGGACGGCCTGCTGACCGTGCGCCGGGGCGTGGGCCGGACGGTGAACGCGCGGCCGCCGCGCCGGGGCTTCGAGCAGGTCCAGCCGCTGGAGGAGCTGATCGGCGGCGGCACGGGGCCGCGCGTGCGGGCCCTGCTGCGCACGGTGGAGGAGCCCACCGACTTCACCACCCAGCACCTGCTGGCGCCCGCCCGCGCCGAACTGCGGTTCTGGGAGTCGGTGCTCGGCGGCGAGGCCGGACCGGCCGCGCTCTGCCACGAGTGGGCGGCCGCCGACGAGGTCCTGGACCGCGTCCACCCGGCCTTCGCCACCGCCCTGCGCGGGTGCGGTTCCGCGCCGGTGTCCGAACCGGCCGTGTCGATGCTGTCGGTCCTGCTCGGCGCCTCCCGCGAGGTCGCGCTGCGCGCCCACAGCGGCATCACCGCCACCCTCCTCGGGCGGCGCCGCGGCGAGCAGCTCGGCCGCCCCGCCGACACCCCGGCCGTCCTGGTCACCCAGGTCGTCCGGGTCGGGGACACCCCGGTCCTGGCCGCCAAGCACATGCTGCCCACCGGCGCACCCGCCCTCCCGGTCCTCCAGTCCCACTGAGCCGCGCCGCGCCCCGGGCCGGCGGGCCCATCCGGGCCCGGGGCGCCCGCCTTCGGAGCCGTACCGAATCGTCCTCGCACATCCGTGCCCGCGCCGGGCGGGTCATGACGTACACTTCCCGGCCATGCACTTGTCTGACAACTCTGCCACGCCTGCCCGGGCCGCCGTCTCCGACTGGATCCGCCGCGCCCCGAAGGCCGTCCTCCACGACCACCTCGACGGCGGGCTCCGCCCGGCCACCATCGTCGAGCTGGCCAGGGAGTGCGGCTACACCGCGCTGCCGACCGAGGACCCGGCCGAGCTCGCGGTCTGGTTCCGGGACGCCGCCGACTCCGGCTCGCTGGAGCGCTACCTGGAGACCTTCGCCCACACCTGCGCGGTCATGCAGACCCGCGAGGCGCTGGTCAGGATCGCGGCCGAGTGCGCCGAGGACCTGGCGGCGGACGGGGTCGTCTACGCCGAGGTGCGGTACGCCCCCGAGCAGCACCTGGAGGCCGGCCTCACCCTCGACGAGGTCGTCGAGGCCGTCAACGACGGCTTCCGCGAGGGCGAGCGCAGGACCGGCGGCCGGATCACCGTCCGCGCCCTGCTCACCGGCATGCGGCACACCGACCGGTCCCTGGAGATCGCCGAGCTGACCGTCGCCCACCGCGACAACGGCGTCGCCGGCTTCGACATCGCCGGTGGCGAGATCGGCAACCCGCCCGCCCGCCACCTGCCCGCCTTCCAGCACCTGAAGCGGGAGAACTGCCACTTCACCATCCACGCCGGCGAGGCCGTCGGCGCGGAGTCGATCCACGAGGCCGTGCAGGTCTGCGGCACCGAGCGGATCGGCCACGGTGTGCGGATCACCGACGACATCGCCGAGGACGGCACCCTCGGCCGGCTCGCCGCCTACGTCCGCGACAACCGGATCGCCCTGGAGGTCTGCCCGACCTCCAACCTCCAGACCGGCGCGGCCAAGGACTACGGCTCGCACCCGATCGACGAGCTGCGCCGGCTCGGGTTCAGGATCACCCTGAACACCGACAACCGGCTGGTCTCCGGCACCACCATGAGCGAGGAGTTCCAGCACATGGCGGACGCCTTCGGGTACGGCCCCGAGGTCTTCGAGGAGTTCACGGTCGCCGCCCTGGAGGCCGCGTTCCTGCCGCTGCCCGAGCGCGAGCGCCTGATCGAGGAGCTCGTGCGTCCGGGGTACGCGGCGCTCTGACGGACCGGCCGCGGGAAGGGAGGGCGGCGGCCGCCGCCCTCCCCGATGGAAGAATGGCGGCCATGACAGCTGCTGAGGAGTTCAGGCCCGAGTCGGAGCGGATCACGCGCACCCTGCGCGACCAGATCATCGACGGGACCCGGGCCCCCGGCAGCCGGCTGGTCGAGCGGGAGATCGCGGCCGAGCTGGACGTGAGCCGGCTGCCGGTCCGCGACGCCCTGCGGGACCTGGTCAACGAGGGGCTCGTGACGCCCCGGCCGCGGACCTGGGCGGTGGTCCGCGAGTTCACCGCCTCGGACATCGCCGACCTCGTCGAGGTGCGCTCCGCCCTGGAGATCCTCGCCTTCCGGCTCGCCGCCCAGCGCCGCACCCGCGCGGGGCTCGCCAAGCTGCGCGCCGTGCTCGACGCCGAGCAGGCGGCGGCGGCGCGCGGTGACGGCGCGGAGGCCCGGCGCGCCGCGGCGGACTTCCACGAGACGGTCACCGAGCTCGCCGACAACGCCCTGCTCAACGAGTTGGAGGGCACCCTGCGCAGCCGGATGCGGTGGCTGCTCGGGCAGCACGACGAGTTCTCCGTCGTGGCCGAGGAGCACGAGGAGCTGTTCCGCGGGATCGAGGCGCGGGACGTCGAGCGCGTCGAGGAGCTGGCGCTGCGCCACCTGGAGACGAGCCAGAGCAAGGCGGCGGACCACCAGCGGAGGCTGGCGGCGGAGTAGCCGCCCGCCCCCGTCGGCGTCGGAACAGTCGTCAGAGCAGGGCGGGGACGTCGAAGGCGAGCGTGCCCGCGTCGGCGTCGAGGACAGCCGGGACGCCGAGCGGCACGGTGGGCGCGGCGGGGTCGTGGCCGAAGCCCAGCCGCTCCACGACCGGCACGCCCAGGCCGCCGAGCCGGTCGGCGAGGAGCGCCCGCACCTCCTCGTAGGGGCCGCACTCCTCCCAGGATCCGAGGGCGACCCCGGCGACGCCGTCGAGCCAGCCGGAGCGCAGCAGTTGGGTGAGGATCCGGTCGAGGCGGTACGGCTCCTCCCCCACGTCCTCCAGGAGGAGCAGCCCGCCGCGGGCGGAGGGTCTGGCGTGCGGGGTGCCGAGCTCGGCGGCGAGCAGACTGACGCAGCCGCCGAGGGTGACGCCGGCGGCCCGGCCGGGCACCAGCGTGGTCCCGGTCGCCGGGGTCCGTACCGTCTCGGGCGCGAAGAGGGTGGCGCGCAGCGACTCCCGGGTGCGGGGTTCGCCGAGGAAGGCGGCGGTCGCGATCATCGGACCGTGCAGGGTGGCGAACCCGGCGCGGACGGCGAAGGCCTCGTGCAGGACGGTGACGTCGCTGTAGCCGACGAAGGGCTTGGGGCCGGCCGCGCGGATGGCCGGCCAGTCCAGCAGGTCCACCATCCGCTGGGCGCCGTAGCCGCCGCGCGCGCAGATGACGGCGGCGACGGAGGGGTCGGTGTACGCCTCCGTGAGGTCGCGGGCCCGGGCCTGGTCGGCGCCCGCGAGGTGGCCGAGCGTCGGATGGGCGTCGAGGACGTGCGGGGCGACGACCGGTTCGAGCTCCCAGCCGCGCAGCAGGTCGAGGCCGGTGCGGAGCCGGTCCTCGGGGATCGGGCCGCTGGGGGCGACGACGGCGATCCGGTCGCCGGGCCGCAGCCGCCCGGCCCGCGCGAGCGCGGGGACCGGTGCGGAGGCGGGCACGGAGGGGGCCGTCACGTGCGCAGCTCCAGGGCCGGCACGTCCGGCCGGTCGAAGCCGAAGGCCCGTGCGTAGAGGGCGAGTTCGGCCTCCAGGGCACGGATCATCGTCTCGGCGTGCCGGAAGCCGTGGCCTTCGCCGGGGAAGGCGAGGTAGGCGTGCGGGATGCCCCGGCCGGCGGCGCGGGCCAGGAACCGCTCGGCCTGGGCGGGCGGGCAGATGACGTCGTCGAGGCCCTGGAGGAGGAGGAAGGGTGCGGTGATCCGGTCGACGTGCTCGATCGGGGAGCGCTCGGTGTACAGCTCGGGCACCTCGTCCGCGGGTCCGACCAGCCCGTCGAGGTAGCGGGACTCGAAGTCGTGGGTCTCGTCGGCGAAGCCCCTGAGGTCCAGGACGGGGTAGATGATCGTGCCGCAGGCGTAGACGTCGGTGCGGACGAGGGAGGCGGCGCTGGTCCAGCCTCCGGCGCTGCCGCCGCGGATCGCGAGGCGCCCGGGGTCGGCGGTGCCCTCGGCGGCGAGGGCGGCGGCGACGGCCGCGCAGTCCTCGACGTCGACGACGCCCCAGGCGCCGCGGAGCCGCTCGCGGTAGGCGCGGCCGTACCCGGTGGAGCCGCCGTAGTCGACGTCGGCGACGCCGATGCCGCGGGAGGTGAAGTAGGCGATCTCCAGGTCGAGGACGAGCGCGGAGTGCCCGGTGGGGCCGCCGTGGGCGCGGATCACGTAGGGCGGGAGCTCGCCTGCGGGGCCGGTGGTGGCGGGGTTGCGCGGCGGGTGGACGTGCGCGTGGATGTCGCGGCCGCCGGGTCCGGTGAAGGTGCGGGTGACGGGCCGGGAGTAGTGGGCGGGGTCGACCCGGTCGGTGTGCGGGGAGCCGACGACCCGGGTGCGCCCGGTGCGGGTGTCGAGTTCGACGATCTCGTTCCGGCGGTGGGCCGCGGCGGCGACGCCGAGGACGCGGGTGCCGTGGACGGCGAGCGTGGCGCTCCAGACCGTCCAGGGCCCGGGGGCGTCGACGAGGGTGCCGGTGTCGGGGTCGAGGATGCCGAGGACGGCGTCGCCCCGGCCGTGCAGGACGGCGACGAGCCCGGTCTCCAGGGCCTTGAACCAGGTGAGGCCGGTCTGCCAGAGCGGTCCGGCGAACTCCTCCTCGCGGGGGCAGAGGGCGGTGACCGGTCCGAGGGTGCCGTCGGCGGCGACCTCGGCCCGGTAGAGGTTCCACCAGCCGGTGCGGTCACTGGCGAGGAGCAGCCGGCCGGCGGCGTCCCAGTCGGCCTGCGGCACCGACTCCTCCGGTCCGCCGGCGACGGTCCTGGCGTCCTTGAGGGTGCCGTCGGCGGTGATCTCGGCGAGGACGGCCTCGGTGCCGTCCCACGGCATCCGGGGGTGGTCCCAGCCGACCCAGACGGCCCGCCGCCCGTCGGGCGAGATCCGGGGACCGGTGACGAACCGGTGGCGCCCGTCGGAGAGTTCGCGGACGGCGGCCCGGTCGTCGGCGGCGGAGCCGTCGAGCGGGACGGCTGCCAGGACCCGGCGGACGTCGGTGGGCGCGGGGCCGGTGAACTCCTCCAGGACGCACCAGACCTCGCCGCGCTCGGGCAGGAGCACCGGGTCGGTCCAGCGCAGCCCGCCGCCGAGCCCGGAGACGGGGGTGAGCGGCCGGGGCCCGGCGCCCGGCCGGGCGTCGGGCTCGTAGGCGTACAGCCGCTGGTCGGGGAAGTGGCCGAAGACCACGAGGGGCCCGCCGGCGGGCCGTTCGACGGCGGCCCAGGGGCGGCCGCCGTATTCGTGGACGCGGTTGCGGACGTTCCACGGCGCGGGCAGCAGGGTCTCCTCGGTGCCGTCGGCGCGCCGCCGGACGAGGGTCCGGCGACCGCCTTCGGTGGGCCGGGGCGCGGTCCACCACACCTCGTCGCCGACGGCGGCCGGATGATCGGGCCGTCCGTCGTCGGCCGCCGCGAGCGCGGCGGTGACGGGTGACGGCCAGCTGCCGTAGGCGGCCGTGTTCTGCATCCTCGCATCCCCCCAGGGTGCCGTTTCGGTCGCACGGGGACGTCGGTGTCCCCGTGCGGTTCTCGGAGTGTTACGCGGTCTTCAGATAGTGGTCGAGCACCCGCACGCCGAAGTGCAGGGCGTCGACGGGGACGCGTTCGTCCACGCCGTGGAAGAGCGCGCCGTAGTCCAGGCCCGGGGGCAGCTTCAGCGGCGAGAAGCCGTAGCCGGTGATGCCGAGCCGGGAGAACTGCTTGGCGTCGGTGCCGCCGGACATGGTGAAGGGCAGGGCGTGCCCGTCCGGGTCGAAGCGCTCGACGGCGGCCCGCAGCTTGGCGAAGGTCGGGGAGTCGACGGGTGCTTCGAGGGGCACCTCGCGGTGGTGGAACTCCCACGCGACGTCCGGCCCGGTGAGCAGGTCCATGGTGGCCGCGAACTCCTCCTCGGTGCCGGGCAGCATCCGCCCGTCGACGTAGGCGACGGCCTGGCCCGGGATGACGTTGCACTTGTACCCGGCCTGGAGCATCGTCGGGTTGGCGCTGTTGCGGACGGTGGCCTCGACGAGGGCGGCGGCCGGTCCCAGCTTGTCGAGCAGGAGCGGCACGTCGAGCTCGGGGTCGCTCGTGTCGACCTCGATGCCGTGCAGCGCGGCCAGTTCGGTGAGGGCGGCGCGGACGGTGGCGGTGAGCCGCACGGGCCAGGTGTGGGCGCCGATGCGGGCGACGGCGGCGGCGAGGCGGGTGACCGCGTTCGCCTCGTTGACCTTGGAGCCGTGGCCGGCCCGGCCGTGGGCGGTGAGCCTGAGCCAGGCGGTGCCGCGCTCCCCGGCCCCGATGGGGTACAGCGTCATGCCGGGGTGCGGGTGGAAGCTGAAGGCGCCGGACTCGCTGATGCCCTCGGTACAGCCCTCGAAGAGCGCGGCGTGCCGGTCGGCGAGGAAGCCGGAGCCGTCGTCGGCGCTGTCCTCCTCGTCTGCGGTGTAGGCGAGGACGATGTCCCGGCGCGGCCGGATCCCCTGGCGGGCCCAGGAGCGGGCGACGGCGAGGACCATCGCGTCCATGTTCTTCATGTCGACGGCCCCGCGCCCCCAGACGACGCCGTCGCGGACCTCGCCGGAGAAGGGGTGGACGGTCCACTCGGCCGGGTCGGCGGGCACGACGTCGAGGTGGCCGTGGACGAGGAGCGCGGGCGCGGTGGGGTCGGTGCCGGGGATGCGGGCGACCACGTTGGTCCGGCCGGGGGTGCGCTCCAGGAGGGTCGGTTCGATCCCGGCGTCGGCGAGCCGTTCGGCGACGTACTCGGCGGCGGGGCGCTCGCGGCAGTCGCCGCCGCCGCGGTTGCTGGTGTCGACCCGGATCAGGTCGGAGGTGAAGGCGACGACCTCGTCGAACGCCTTCGCGTCGGGCCCCGGGAGGGACGCCGCGCTGTCGGGGGACGTGCCCGAGGGGGACGTGCCCGAGGGGGACGTGCTGCTAGCCATACTGCTCCTCCACGGCGGCCGAGACGATCGTCGTGACCGCCTTGAACGTGCGGATCGCCTCGTACATCGTCGCGCTGGTGTAGGCGACGCGCCGCTCACCGCTGCGCGCCACGCCGGGAACCACCGTGGCGGCGGCGCCCAGGTGCTCCGCGTCGAACTCCACCTGGACGGTGTGCGGCCCGGCGTGCACGGGCTCGTGACGGACGGCCAGGGCGGCGGCCTCCCGGGCGGCGGCCCGGATGTCGGCGGCGGTGCGGGCCGGTGTCCGGCACACGGCCGCGTACCGCGAGACGTGGTCCTTGACGGCGACCTTGAGCGCCTCGGGGGCGTAGTCGAGGGCGTCCTCGCAGGTCAGGTCGTCGCCGGTGACGAGGACGACGGGGACGCCGTACTCGGCCACCACATGGGCGTTGAGCACGCCCTCGCTCGCCCGGAGGCCGTTCAGCCAGACGCCGGTGATCGAGTTGGCGAGGTAGGTGTGGGCGAGGACGCCCTCGGCGCCGGCGCCGGTGTGGTAGCCGACGAACGCGATGCCGTCGACGTCCCCGTGCTGGACGCCCTCGACCATCGACAGCGCCTTGTGCCGGCCGGTGAGCATCTGGACGCGCTCGTCGAGCCGCTCCAGGAGAAGGTTCCGCATCGTCCAGTGCGCCTCGTTCACCAGCACCTCGTCGGCGCCGCCGTCGAGGAAGCCGAGCGCCGCCGCGTTCACGTCCGAGGTGAACATGGGGCGGCAGCGCTCCCACTGGGGCGTGCCGGGCAGCACGTCGGCCGGCCAGGTGACGCCGGTGGCGCCCTCCATGTCGGCGCTGATGAGGATCTTCATGAAGGGCACCGTACGCTCCGCCCGACGGCCGTACCACCCCTGTGGATAACCATCGTTGGAGTGGACCATTGGAGCCGCCGGAGCGGCGGTACCGGCACGTCAGGGCCGTTCGGCGAGGGTCCGCGGATCCGTTGCGGACAGCCGGCGCAGCGCCTCGGCGGCGCGTTCCCGGGGCGGTCTCCCGTCGTCGGGCAGGTGCCACAGGAACTGGCGCGGCGCGCCGGTTCCGTCCGGGGACGGCCCGGTGAAGGTGACGACGGTGACGTCGGGGTCCTGGAAGTGCGTACTGATCCATCCCCGCCGCAGGCCCCGGCGGGTGAGGAGCTCGGGCCGGTCACGGAGGCCCGCGGCGATCAGACGGGCGGTCTGCCGGGCCGGCCACGTCCAGCCGTGGTCGTGCTCGGCGCGGGCGATCTCGGCGTCGTAGGCCTCGGCGTCGAAGCGGTACGCGGGGAGTTCCGGCGGACGGCCGGGCCGTCGCCAGCCGTCCCACACCACGTGCGGGCCCTCGCGGCGGACGGTGACGTACAGGGCGCCGCAGCAGGCCTCGGCGCAGGAGGTGACGCCGAGCCGCACGGGTCGCGGCTCGGCACCGGCCCGCAGGGAGCCCGCGTCGAGGAGTTCCTCGGGGGTGTCGCCCCGGCCCTGCGGGAAGGCGACCGGCAGGATCGGCCGCCCGTCGACCAGGATCCGGGTCTCGACGGCGGTCGGCCCGGCCGGATCGGCGACGGCGACCTCGATCCGCAGCCGGGGCCCGGGGACCGGGCCCGCCGCGCGGAGGTGGCGGACGGTGCGCCGGATCCAGTCGGCCCGGCGCCCCGCCTCCGCGGGTTCGCGCACCGCGTCCAGGAGCTGCCCGAGGAGCGTCTCGCGCCGGCCGGGCACCCGGGCGAGCAGGTGGGAGGCGCCGCTGTGGAGTTCCTGGGCGAGGGTGACGAGGCGGGCCTGGTGGCCGGGATCCGGCGGCAGCAGGTGGGCGCGCGCGGCCACCGTCCCGTAGAGGGCGAGGGCGTCGGCGTGGTCGAGGATCGCGACGCCGTGGTCTCCCTGGGTGACCGTCCGCGCGAGGAGCCTCAGGGCCTGGCCGAGGAGCGCGGTGTCCTCGGGCGCCCGGTCGAGGAGGTCCGCGAGGCCGGTGGCCTCGGCGACGCGCCGGGCGTCGTCCGGCCCCATGCTCCGGTCGTCCCGGGCCAGCCCGAGCAGCCGTTCCCGTACGAGGGCGCGGTCCCCGGCGGCGACGGCCTCGACGAGCCCGCGCGGTCCGTCGCCCGGGGTGACGTGGGTCAGCCGCAGAAGGGCGGCGGCGGGCCGGTCCAGGGGGTCGAGGGCCTCGACGGCGTACGGGAAGACGTCTTCGAGCCACCCGAGGGCACGCAGGTACGGAACGTCCTCGGGCTCGCCGAGCCGGGTGAGGAGTCCGAGGCCGGCGGCCACGCCGTGGACGGTCGTCCCCTCGCGGACGAGCCGTCGGGCCAGGGCGCGGGCGGCGACCGGGTCGGCGGGGTCAAGCGCGGCGGCGGTGGGGAAGACGAGCTGTTCGCGGACTCGGGTGGCGACGAGCGCCCGTTCGGTCGCGGCGGCGGCGCGCGAGGTGTCGGGCCCGGTCAGCCGGGCGTGGAGGAGGCCGGTGACGATCTCGCGGGCCTTCTTGTACGGGGGCCGGGGGCCCTCGCCGGACGGGGGCCGTGCCGTCCCGGGGAGCGGCAGGCCGCCGCGGGGCGGCGGGGTGCCGCGGGGCGGCGGGGTGCCGCCACGGCTCCTGGCGGACGCGTACGCGTACAGGGCGGGAGCGGGCGTCGGCCGCTCGTGCGGGGCGCTCAACGGGCGGGGCGGGGCTCGATTCCGTGGATCATGGAGGCATGATGCCGGTGGTCCTGCCGGGGCGCCATCCCTTTCTCCGACGATCCGACTCCGGAATCGGGCCAAACATCGCCAAGGGGTACGTATAGGCTGTCGGCCGCAGTTGTCCCGCCCGACCGACCGGAGTGTTCTCGGTGACCATCGCCCTCGATCCGTCCGACACCACCCCCGCCTCCGCCTCCCCCGAGTCCGGGGCCGAGTCCGAGGAGAACTTCTGGGTCCCGGAGGACTCCCCCGCACCGGAGGCGTCCGAGGAGTCCGCCGAGGAGGCGGCCGTCGAGGAGGCGGCCGGGGAGGCCGCGGAGGAGGAGACCGCCGCCGACCCCGCCGACCACGATCCGGTGGTCGTCCGGGACGCCCGGGACTTCGGGGTGTACGCGAGGACGGGCGGCTGGGCGTTCGCGCTCAAGGTGGCGCGCAGTGTGCGGCCCGGCGGCCAGGCGGCCGAGGGCACGGCGGCCCGGAAGGTGTCGGCCCGGGCGTTCGCCGCGCTCGCCGGGTGCTCGGCGGAGCGCGTGATGCGCCACTACAAGGCGTGGGACATGGCGGCGGACGACGGTCTGGTGCCGCAGTTCGAGGTCCTGGAACCGGGCGCCGACATCGAGCTGCCGGACGCCGACGTGTGGCTGTCGTACTACACCTCCCGCAACAGCGCGTCCTCGGTGCGCGGCCAGGCGATCAGCGCGGCGGCGGAGGCGGAGGGGATCCGGCCGACGAAGGCCCTGGAGGTGGCGGAGAACCCGACGGCGCTGCGGGCCGCGATCCTCGCCGACCCGGGGACGGCGGAGGCGGCGCGCGGGGCGCTCCTCGACCGGATGAAGGACGACCCGGCGCTCCAGACGGAGATGGCCCGGGCGATCGCCCGCACCGACGACCTGAAGAAGGCCGTGGCGAGCGAGGCGAAGGTCGCCGACCGGGTCGGCTACGTCCGGCAGATCGTGGAGAGCGGCCAGGTCAAGACCCCCGCCGGCCAGACCGTGGAGGCCCCGCCCGAGGTGCGGGCGGAGGCCGAACGGCATCTGTCGCTGATCGACGAGCTGGACGACTCGGAGGAGGCCGGCGAGTGGGCCGGCGAGGCGTACGAGTCGGTGAAGGGCCTCGTCGCCAGGGCCGTCGAGGAGGACCCTGCGCTGCGGGTGCAGGAGCGCAGGACCCGTTTCTACAGCTCCCTGCAGAAGGCCACGAAGGTCTTCGAGGAGCTGACCCTCGACGAGGTGATGGAGGAGGAGATCTACGAGGAGGACATGCTCCAGCGCCTCGAAGCCCTCCAGGAGGCGATCGGCAGCTGCATCGCCGCCCTGCGCAAGGCCGCGCCGACCGCCCCCTGAGGCACCGGGTCCTCTCAGTCCTGGTGGCCGAGCTGGAGGTCGCGTTCGGTGCGGCCGCCGCCGGCCACCTGGAGGACGGTGGCGACGGGCGGGTAGCCGGCGGCGATGACGGTGTACTCGCCCGAGGACAGGTCGACGAAGCGGAAGGTGCCGTCGGGGCCGGTGGTGAGGGTGTCGACGACGTTCCCGGCCGCGTCGAGCAGGGTCACCCGGGCGTCCTCGACAGGCCTGCCGCCGCCGGCCCTGACCGTGCCCCGCAGGACCGCCCCGCCCGCGAGCTCGATGTCCTGGCGGGTCTCGCGGGAGGACTGGACGCTGACCGGGACGGCGGCGGGCCGGAAGGCGGGGGCACTGGCCGCGAGGGTGTACTCGCCGGCGACGAGCTCGGTGATCACGTATCCGCCCTCGCGGCCGCTGCGGGTGGAGGCGACGACCTCGCCGCGCACGTCGGTGAGGGTGACGGCGGCGTCCCGGACGGGGGTGCCGTCGGCGGTGAGGACGCTGCCCGCCAGGCGGCCGGCGCCGCCGAGGACCACGTCGAGTTCGACCGGGCGGTCGCCGACGGTCACGGAGACGGCCTGCGGCTGGTGGCCGCCCGCCGCGGCGATGAGCACGTACGAGCCGCCGCCGGGCACGCTGAGCGCGTACCGGCCGTCCTCGCCGCTCGCGCCGCGGCCGATCTGCCGGCCGCCGACGTCGATGAGGGTGAGCGCGGCGCGCGGGACCCGGCTGCCGTCGTGGTGCTGGACGGTGCCGCAGACGGGCACCCCGCTGTGGGGCGGCGCGGCGACGGGGGCGGGGGCGGCGTGGCGGGCGTGCGGGACGGCCTGGGCGTGGCCGGTGTCGAAGGGGGCGTCGGTGGCCTCGGTGGCGGGGGTGGGGTGGGACACCAGCGGTTGCTCCTTGAGGAAGAAGGCGAGGACGAGGCCGAGCACGAGGACCGGCACGAGGTAGAGGAAGATCCGCGGCATGGCGTCCGCGTACGCCTGGACGTAGAGGTCGCGCAGGGCGGGCGGCAGCGCGTGCACGGTCTGCGGGGTGATCGCCTCGGCGGGCGGGAGGGCGGCTCCCTGGACGCCGGAGTCCTGGACCGACGGGAGGCGGTCGGCGAGGGCGGAGTCGAGGCGGGAGGCGAAGACGGTGCCGAAGATCGCGGCGCCGACGCTGCCGCCGATCTGGCGGAAGTAGTTGTGGGCGCTGGTGGCGGTGCCGAGGTCGGCGGGCCGGACGCTGTTCTGCACGGCGAGGATGAGCACCGGCATGATCAGGCCGATGCCGGTGCCGAGGACGGCCTGCCAGAGGCTGTGGGTGAGGCGCGGGGTGCCGATGTCCATGCGGGAGAGCAGGGCCATGCCGAGGACGGCGAGGGCGGAGCCGAGCACCGGGTAGATCTTGTAGCGGCCGGTGCGGCTGATGAGCTGTCCCGAGACGACGGAGGCGACGACGATCCCGCCCATGAGCGGGAGCATCAGGAGTCCGGACTCGGTGGCGGTGGCGCCCTCGACCATCTGGAGGAAGCTCGGCAGGTAACTCGCGGCGCCGAACAGGGCGATGCCGACGACGGCGCCGACGAGTGCGGTGACGGTGAAGACGGAGTCGCGGAACAGCCGCAGCGGGATGAGGGGTTCGGGCGCGAAGTGCTCGACGACGAGGAAGAGCAGGACCGTTCCGGCGGCGCCGCAGCCGAGGGCGATGATGACCCGGTCGTCCCAGTCGTACTCCGTCCCGCCCCAACTGGTCAGCAGGACCAGGCAGGTGGAGGCGGCGGCGAGGAGCAGGGTGCCGAGGACGTCGAAGCGGGCGCGGGCCTTCGGCTTGGGCAGCTTGAGGACGGCGGCGACGACGGCGAGGGTGACGAGCCCGAAGGGGACGTTGAAGTAGAAGCACCAGCGCCAGGAGACGTGGTCGGTGAAGAAGCCGCCGAGGAGCGGTCCGGCGACGGAGGCGAGTCCGAAGGCGGCGCCGATCAGGCCCATGTAGCGGCCGCGTTCGCGGGCCGGGACGATGTCGGCGATGATCGCCTGGACGCCGATCATGAGGCCGCCGGCGCCGACGCCCTGGAGGGCGCGGAAGGCGATGAGCTCGTCCATGCTGCGGGACCAGCCGGCGAGTCCCGAACCGATGACGAAGACGACGATGGCGAAGAGGAAGACGCTCTTGCGGCCCAGGAGGTCGCCGAGTTTGCCGTAGACGGGCAGGCCGATGGTGGAGGTCAGCAGGTAGGCGGTGATCGCCCAGGACATCCGGTCCAGGCCCTGGAGTTCGCCGACGATCTTCGGCAGCGCGGTGGCGACGATCATCTGCTCCAGGGCGGCCAGGAGCAGCGCGAGCATCAGGCCGATGAAGACGAGCCGGACGCGGCGGGGGTCGAGCGCCGTCTCGGCCGGGGCGGGCGGCGGGGGTCCGCCGGGCGGGCCGTCCCCGGGGAGCGCGGGTGCTCCCCCGGCGTCCTTCACCAGCGTGATCGCACCCACGTACGGCTCCCCTCGTCATGGCGTCGCCCCGGCGCGGCAGCGGCCTCGGCGCGAAGGCGCCCTCGGGGACGGGCCATTCTTCGCATCGGGCGCGAAGCGGGAGCAAGTCGGGCGCGGGGGACGGGAGGTGGCCGGGCGGAGGCCCGCGGAGGGCGTACGGCGGGGTAGGGAGAGGCGTGTGCGGCGCTCATCAGCGCCTTTGTGGAACTCCCCGCGCCCCCGCGACACTTCGGGCGCCGGTACGGGGGCGGCGGGGAATCCACTCGAATCGGTGAACGCCCCGGGCGTTACTTCTCGGTCTCGGCCGCGAGGTTCGCGAGGATCGCGTCGTAGATCCGGGCGAGGCCCTTGGGGGCGAAGGCCCGCTCGAAGAAGCCGCCGATGCCGCCGGCGCCGTTCCAGACGGAGCTGACGACGGCGCGGGACTTGCCCTCGCCGGCCGGGGTCACGGTCCAGGTGGTGACCATGGAGGAGTTGCGGTCCTTCTCGACGAGCTGCCCGTCGGTGGGCTCGGCGACCTCCAGGAGGCAGTCGCGGACGCGCTTGCTGGTGGCCTGGAGCTTCCAGTGGACGAGGGTGCCCTCACCGTCGCCGCCCTCGCGCACCTCGTACTCGCTGAACTGCTCGGGCAGCAGCTTCGCGCGCGCGCCGCTGTAGTCGGCCAGCGTGTCGAACACGGTCTCCGCGTCCGCCGCGATGATCCGTTCCGTCGTGGCCTCGACCTGCGCCATCGCCATTCCTCCAGCTCATGGTTCTCGGGGGTGTTTCAGGGGGTGTGGGCCAAGCGAACCACGAGCCTCGCGGGGGGCGAAATCCGGGCTGCGACGATCAAGAGAACAATTGTTCGGCATATCGCCATGGGCGCCGACGCCGACGGCCACCAGCGGGCCGAGGTCCGCTACGCCCGATGCCCGGCATCCTCACGACGCTGCGCGACCTGGAACCGTCGCCCACCGCCACCCCCACCTGGTCGGCCGGTACGAGCGGATGTACGCCGACGGGGCCCGCGCGCCGGCCTGGTACCGGCGCCGCATCACCCGTCAGGTCCACGAGCCGGCCGCCGAGTTCGGCATCGGACCGGCCCACCGGGGCGCCACGCACCGGATCCCGCGCCCCTCCCCCGAACCGTCCCGGGGCCCCAGCAGCTCACCCTCCTCCGAGCCCGCCGACACGCCGCGAGGTCACCTGACACGCCGTCGGCGCACCCTCCTTTCGGGTCGTTCCCGGCCACAACAGGTCGTGTCCCGCGCCCCGCGGGGCACTCCAGGCTCCATGACCACCCGCGCAGGAATGCTGATCGCCGCTGGGGCACTGGTCGCCGGGACGGTCACCGTCCTGCCCGCGTCCGCCGCGGGCACCGGTGAACCGGTCCCCCGCCCCCTCCCCCCGCTCGCCTGGACCGACTGCGGCACCAAGGCGTACCCGAAGCTCCAGTGCGGCACCCTCAAGGTGCCGCTCGACCACGACGACCCGGCCGGCCGGAGCATCACGCTCGCGCTGACCCGGATCCCGCACACCGCGAAGACCTCCCAGGGCCCGCTCCTGGTCAACCCCGGCGGACCGGGCGGCAGCGGCCGCGGCATGGCCGGCTACGTCGCCGCCTCGCTGCCCGCGGAGGTCGCCGCCCAGTACGACGTCATCGGCTTCGACCCGCGCGGCGTGGGCAAGAGCGAACCCGCGCTCGACTGCCGGCCCGGCCACTTCGACCCGGTGCGCCCCGACTCGGTGCCGCGCGGCGCGGAGGCCGAGCGGACCGCCCTGGAGCGCGCCCAGGCCTTCGCCGCCTCCTGCGGCAAGAAGCACGCCGACGTGCTCCCGCACATCGACACCGTCTCCACCGCCCGCGACCTCGACCTGATCCGCGCGGCGCTCGGCGCCGAACGGATCACCTACCTCGGCTACTCGTACGGCACCTACCTGGGCGCGGTCTACGCCCGGCTGTACCCGGAGCGGGTGCGGCGGATGGCGCTGGACTCCGTGGTCAACCCCAACGGCGTCTGGTACGAGGACAACATCGCGCAGGACTACGCCTTCGACACCCGCCACAAGGACCTCATGGCCTGGGTGGCGAAGCACGACGAGGCGTACGGGCTCGGCAAGGATCCGGCGGCGGTCGAGGCCGCCTGGTACCGGATGCGCGAGGAGCTGCGCGACTCGCCGGCCGGCGGCAAGGTCGGCCCGGGCGAGCTGGAGGACACCTTCCTCCCCGGCGGCTACTACGACGGCTACTGGCCCAAGCTCGCGAGTGCCTTCTCCGCGTACGTGAACGAGCAGGACCCCGCCCCGCTCGTCGCCGCCTACGAGCGGTACGGCGAGGCCGACTCCGCCGCCGACAACGGCTACTCCGTCTACGCGGCCGTCCAGTGCCGGGACGCCGCCTGGCCCAAGGACTGGAACGTCTGGCGGAAGGACAACTGGGAGGTCCACGCCAAGGCCCCCTTCTCCACCTGGAACAACGCCTGGTACAACGCGCCGTGCGCGTTCTGGCCGGTGGAGCCGCTCACGCCGCCGGACGTCACCAACGACCGGCTGCCGCCGGTCCTCGTCCTCCAGGCCACGGACGACGCCGCCACCCCGTACGAGGGCGGGCTCGCCCTGCACCGGATGCTGCACGGCTCCAGCCTGGTCGTCGAGCAGGGCGGCGGGAACCACGGCGTGACCCTGGCCGGCAACGAGTGCCTCGACGCGCACCTGAGCACTTACCTCGCCACCGGCGCCGTGCCGCGCGCCGAGGGCGGGTCGGAGGTCGACGCCGTCTGCGCCGCGCTCCCGGCCCCCGAGCCCGCGCCGGCCCCGAAGCCGAAGAAGGAGAAGGAGAAGGAGAAGGAGAAGGAGACCGGGAAGGCCACGGGGAAGGAAGGCGGGAAGGAGACCGGGAAGGAGAAGCGGGAGCGGGCCGCGGCCGGCGACGGCGCGGTCGCCGGGACCACCCTGCACGGACTGCTCGGACACGTGCGCTGACCTGTGGCTCTCGTCACTCGTGACGCCCGCGCCCCCGTGAGGGCGCGGGCGTTGTCAGTGGCGTGCGCGAGGATGGCCCGCATGACCAGCCACCTCACCCACGTGCCCGCCCCCGAGGGCCTCGCGCCCAGCGCCCAGTACAGCCACGTCGTCTGGGGGACCGGCCGGTTCGTCGCGATATCCGGGCAGCTGGCGCTGGACGGCGAGGGCGCCCTGGTGGGCGCGGGGGATCCCGCCGCCCAGGCCCGGCAGGTCTTCGCGAACGTCGAGCGCTGCCTGGCCGCCGCCGGCGCGGGCTTCGGGGACGTGGTGAAGCTGACGTACTTCCTCACCGACGTGGCCCACCTCCCGGCCGTGCGGGAGGCGCGGGACGCGGCCTTCGCCGGGCTGCCGCTGCCCGCGAGCTCGGCGGTGCAGGTGGGCGCGCTGGTGCGGCCCGAGCTGCTGATGGAGGTCGAGGCCTTCGCCCTGGTGCCGGAGGAGCGCCCCGAGGAGGAGCGGCCGGAGCTGCGGCTCGTCCGCTGACGCGGGGAGCGGGCGGTCAGACGGCGGGGCCGCCGAGGAGGGTCAGGGAGCGTTCGGCGGCGCGGCCCAGGCGGGGGTGCGGGAGGGCGGCTTCGAGGACGTCCCTGGCGGCCGGGTCGCCGAGGGTGCCGAGGCCCTCGACGCAGGCGAGGCCGACCCGCCAGTGGGGGTCGCCGGCCGCCAGGCGCCGCTCCAGGACGGTGACGAGGGCGGGGACGGACTCCGGGGCACGCAGGTCGGCGAGGAGCCGGACCGGCAGGAGGGCGTAGGCGGCCCGGAGTTCGTTGGTGGCGAGGGCGGCGGCGGCGCGGGCGGTGCGCGGGTCGCCGAGCCGGACGAGGGCGTGGGCGGCGGTGACGCAGCGCTCGGGGTCCCGGTGGTTGAGGAGGAGGACGAGGGCCTCGAAGGCGCGCGGGTCGCCGGCCGTGCCGAGCCGGTAGGCGGCGATCTCCCGGGCCCAGAGCGGCTGTCCCGGCGCGGTGAGGAGCCGGTGGAGTTCCTCGGGGTCGGTGGTCCGGGCGAGTTCTCCGAATGCGCGGGGAAGGTTTCCTTCTTCGTTCTCGATCTGATCCCTCAATCGATCGATCATCGAGCAGAATTCGGGATCTCCGGAGTCGATCTCGGAGTTGCCCTCGGCGATTTCCATGAATCCGAGGCTATCCGCGATCCACATCACATTTTCCCGACTTCCCAGGACTGGCGCGCTCGTTACCCGCCGGTTAATCTCAAGTGAGCGGGGAACCCCCGCACTTCTCGCCGCGGCCTGGTGACGCAGCCGTGGCGAGCGCTGGTCGGTTCGGCAGTTTCTCGACGTGGCTCAGGGACAGAGCCCGCGTCCTCCCTCTTTTCCCTCAAGGCCCTCGCCGCCGTGTGCACCGGGGCCGCATCCCGTACACGGCGGAGCCGTCTCCGTGCACCGTGGCGCCGCCCTCCGTGCGGCCGGCCGCGATCCCCGGTATTTCCCGCGCCCTTTTCCCCGTGCGCGCGCACCGCCTTCAGTCGTCACTCTTCCTCCCAGGAGTCCCCTGATGGACACCCCTCTCTCCACCATCGCCGTCGTCGGTCTCGGCACCATGGGCACCGGCATCGCCGACGTCCTCGTCCGGGCCGGCCGTGAGGTCGTCGGCATCGACGTCAGCGAGTCCGCGGCCGCCCGCGCCGTCGCCGCCCTGGAGGCGTCCACCGCCCGCGCCGTGGCCCGTGAGCGCATCACCGAGGACGAGCGGCAGGACGCGCTCGCCCGCTTCCGGGTCTACTCGGACCTCCAGGCCGCCGCCGCGGCCGACCTCGTCATCGAGGTGGTCCCGGAGACGTACGAGACCAAGCAGGAGGTCTTCCGGACGCTCGACGGGATCGTCCGGCCGGACGCCATCCTCGCCACCGGCACCAACGCCCTCTCGGTGACCCGGCTGGCCGCCGACTCCGCCCACCCGGAGCGCGTCCTCGGCCTGCACTTCTTCGCGCCGGTCCAGGCGATGAAGCTGGTCGAGGTGGTCTCCTCGGTGCTGACCGACCCCCGGGCCGTCGCGGCGGTCACCCGGCTCGCCGAGGAGCTCGGCAAGGAGCCGGTGGCGGTCGGCGACCGGGCCGGCTTCATCGCGGACGGGCTGCTCTTCGGCTACCTCAACCAGGCCGCGGCCATGTACGAGGCCCGCTACGCCTCCCGCGAGGACATCGACGCCGCCATGAAGCTGGGCTGCGGCCTGCCGATGGGCCCGCTGGAGCTGCTCGACCTGGTGGGCATCGACACCGCGCGCACCGTCCTGGACGCCATGTACCAGGCCTCCCACGACCGGCTGCACGCCCCCGCCCCGATCCTGAAGCAGCTCTCCGAGGCCGGTCTCACCGGCCGCAAGGCGGGCCGCGGCTTCTACACCTACGCGGCGCCGGGCTCGGCCGAGAAGGCCCCCGACGCGCTGACCCCGGCCGCCGCGGGCGCCGGCGGCACGGGCCGCGAGGTCCGCTCGGTGGGCGTGGCCGGCTCGGGCACGATGGCCTCCGGCATCGCCGAGGTCTTCGCCAAGGCCGGGTACGACGTCGTCCTCGCCGCCCGCTCGCAGGAGAAGGCGGACGCGGCCAAGGCGTACATCGCCACGTCGCTGGCCCGCTCGGTGGCCAAGGGCCGGATGACCGAGGAGGCCCGCGAGGAGACGCTGGCCCGGATCGCCCCGGCCGGTTCGCTCGACGCCTTCGCCGAGGTCGACCTGGCGGTCGAGGCGGTCGCCGAGGACCTGGCGATCAAGCAGGAGCTGTTCGGCCGGCTCGACAAGATCTGCAAGCCGGGCGTGGTGCTCGCCACCACGACCTCCTCGCTGCCGGTCGTGGCCTGCGCGAAGGCGACGAGCCGCCCGCAGGACGTCATCGGCATGCACTTCTTCAACCCGGCGCCGGCGATGAAGCTGGTCGAGATCGTCCGTACGGTCCTGACCGCCGACGACGTGCACGCCACCGTCCGCGAGGTCACCGCGAAGATCCGCAAGCACGGGGTGGACTGCGGCGACCGGGCCGGCTTCATCGTGAACGCGCTGCTGTTCCCGTACCTGAACAACGCGGTCAAGATGGTCCAGGAGCACTACGCGACGCTGGACGACATCGACACCGCGATGAAGCTGGGCGGCGGCTACCCGATGGGCCCGTTCGAGCTGCTCGACGTGGTCGGCCTGGACGTCTCGCTGGCGATCGAGAAGGTGCTGCACCGCGAGTTCCGCGACCCGGGCCTGGCTCCGGCGCCGCTCCTGGAGCACCTGGTGGCGGCCGGCTGCCTGGGCCGCAAGACGGGGCGCGGCTTCCGCGAATATGCCCGGCGCTGAGCCCGTCGAGCCGCGACGGGGGTGGGGAGGGCTCCTGGAGCCCTCCGGCGGTCCGCCCCCGCAGGCGCGTCTTCCTGCACCGATGCAGTACGTTCGGGTCATGCCCAAGGCCGTGAAGACACCCCGTGCCACCTCTTCGTCCGACGCTCAGGAGAGCGCGGCGGGGACCCGTGCCGCCGCACAGCGGCTGAAGATGCGGCGGGAGCTGGCGGCCGCCGCGATGGAGCTCTTCGCGACGAAGGGGTACGAGGCCACCACCGTCGACGAGATCGCGGCGGCGGCCGGGGTGGCCCGGCGGACCTTCTTCCGCCACTTCCGGTCCAAGGAGGAGGCGATCTTCCCGGACCACGACGACACGCTGGTCCGGGCGGAGGCGGTGCTGAACGCGGCGCCGCCGCACGAGCACCCGCTCGACACGGTGTGCCGGGGCATCAAGGAGGTCATGAAGATGTACGCGGGCGCGCCCGCCATCTCCGTGGCCCGCTACCGGCTGACCCGTGAGGTGCCGACGCTCCGGGAGCGCGAGATCGCCTCGGTGGCCCGCTACGAGCGGCTCTTCACCCGCTATCTGCTCGGCCACTTCGACGAGCGGGACCACCACGACGGGAACGACGACCCGCTGCTGGCCGAGGTGGCGGCCTCGGCGGTGGTCACCGCCCACAACCACGTGCTGCGGCGGTGGCTGCGGGCCGGCGGCCAGGGGGACGTGGAGTCGCAGCTGGACCACGCCTTCGCGATCGTCCGGGAGACCTTCGGCTCGGGCATAGGCGCGGGCCGTCCGGCCCCCTCCTCCGCCGCCGCCCCGCAGGCCGTCAAGGCCCCCCAGGAGGGGCCCGCGGCGCGGGTCTCCGCCTCGGGTGACGTGGTGGTCGCCGTGGCGCGTACCGACGCCCCGCTCGACGAGGTCATGCGGACCATCCAGCAGGCACTCACGAAGGGCTGAGGCCCGCTTCTCCCGCACCTTCGAAGGTCCGACAGGAGGGCCGCCCCCGGTTTCCCGGGGGCGGCCCTCTTCGCATTCCCGCAGCTCAGAGCGGCATTCGATCGATCATCGCTCATCCGTGAGCACCTTTTCGCATCTGAGAGAAATTGTTGGCACGCAGTGCCTTGTCACGTGACACGGCGTGCCATACGTTGATCTCGTCCGGGTATCCGGAGCACCGGGAAAGCCCGCGCTCCGGCTGTCCCCGCAGCCTCACGGCCGCGTGCCCGGACGCCTGCGTCACAGGCAACCCTCGCGCCCCACCGGGCGCCGCCACAGCACCACCCGAGCCGAACCGACGGCACACCTCCACAGCAGCAGCACTCCCCGACGTAACCCTCAGGCGTCCGGCCCCCCGGACGCTCTCCGCCGGAGGCACACCGTGAAGGAAATCCTGGACGCGATCCAGTCGCCGGACTCCACGTCCGCCGACTTCGCGAACATCAAGCTCCCCGAGTCGTACCGGGCCGTCACCGTCCACAAGGACGAGGCCGAGATGTTCGCCGGAGTCGCCAGCCGCGACAAGGACCCCCGCAAGTCGCTCCACCTCGACCAGGTGCCGCTCCCCGAGCTCGGCCCGGGCGAGGCGCTCGTCGCCGTCATGGCCAGCTCCGTGAACTACAACTCGGTCTGGACCTCGATCTTCGAGCCCGTCTCCACCTTCGGCTTCCTGGAGCGCTACGGGCGGCTCTCGGAGCTCACCAAGCGCCACGACCTGCCGTACCACGTCATCGGCTCCGACCTCGCGGGCGTCGTCCTGCGCACCGGCCCGGGCGTCAACGCCTGGAACCCGGGCGACGAGGTCGTCGCGCACTGCCTCTCGGTCGAGCTGGAGTCCTCCGACGGCCACAACGACACGATGCTCGACCCCGAGCAGCGGATCTGGGGCTTCGAGACCAACTTCGGCGGCCTCGCCGAGATCGCGCTCGTCAAGTCCAACCAGCTGATGCCGAAGCCGAAGCACCTCAGCTGGGAGGAGGCCGCCGCCCCCGGCCTGGTCAACTCCACCGCCTACCGCCAGCTGGTCTCCCGCAACGGCGCCGGCATGAAGCAGGGCGACAACGTCCTCATCTGGGGCGCCTCCGGCGGCCTCGGCTCGTACGCCACCCAGTTCGCCCTGGCCGGCGGCGCCAACCCGATCTGTGTCGTCTCCTCCCCCGAGAAGGCCGACATCTGCCGGGCCATGGGCGCCGAGGCGGTCATCGACCGCAACGCCGAGGGCTACAAGTTCTGGAAGGACGAGCGGACCCAGGACCCGCGCGAGTGGAAGCGGTTCGGCTCCAAGATCCGCGAGTTCACCGGCGGCGAGGACATCGACATCGTCTTCGAGCACCCGGGCCGCGAGACCTTCGGCGCCTCCGTGTACGTCACCCGCAAGGGCGGCACCATCACCACCTGCGCCTCGACCTCGGGCTACATGCACGAGTACGACAACCGCTACCTGTGGATGTCGCTGAAGCGGATCATCGGCTCGCACTTCGCCAACTACCGCGAGGCGTGGGAGGCCAACCGCCTGATCGCCAAGGGCAAGATCCACCCCACCCTCTCGAAGACGTACACCCTGGAGGAGACCGGCCAGGCCGCGTACGACGTCCACCGCAACCTGCACCAGGGCAAGGTCGGCGTCCTCGCGCTCGCGCCCGAGGAGGGCCTCGGCGTCCGCGACGAGGAGCTGCGGGCCAAGCACATCGACGCCATCAACCGCTTCCGCAACATCTGAGCCGGGGACCGTACATGACTGAGCGCCAGAAGGACCGGCCGTGGCTCATGCGGACCTACGCCGGTCACTCGACCGCCGAGGCCTCCAACGAGCTGTACCGGCGCAACCTCGCCAAGGGGCAGACCGGTCTGTCGGTCGCCTTCGACCTGCCGACCCAGACGGGCTACGACCCGGACCACGTCCTCGCCCGCGGCGAGGTCGGCCGGGTCGGGGTCCCGGTCTCGCACCTCGGTGACATGCGCCGGCTGTTCCAGGACATCCCCCTGGAGCAGATGAACACCTCGATGACCATCAACGCCACGGCGATGTGGCTCCTGGCGCTCTACCAGGTGGCGGCCGAGGAGCAGGGTGCGGACGTCACCAAGCTCCAGGGCACCACCCAGAACGACATCGTGAAGGAGTACCTGTCGCGCGGGACGCACGTCTTCCCGCCCGGCCCCTCGCTCCGCCTCACGACGGACATGATCGCGTACACGGTCAACAACATCCCGAAGTGGAACCCGATCAACATCTGCAGCTACCACCTGCAGGAGGCGGGGGCCACTCCGGTCCAGGAGATCTCGTACGCGATGTCCACCGCCATCGCGGTCCTCGACTCCGTCCGCGCCTCGGGCCAGGTGCCCGAGGAGCGGTTCGGCGAGGTCGTCGCCCGCATCTCCTTCTTCGTGAACGCGGGCGTCCGCTTCATCGAGGAGATGTGCAAGATGCGCGCCTTCGGCCGCATCTGGGACAAGATCACGCTGGAGCGGTACGGCATCCAGGACGCCAAGCAGCGGCGCTTCCGCTACGGCGTCCAGGTCAACTCGCTCGGCCTCACCGAGGCCCAGCCGGAGAACAACGTCCAGCGCATCGTCCTGGAGATGCTGGCCGTCACCCTCTCCAAGGACGCCCGCGCCCGCGCCGTCCAGCTCCCGGCCTGGAACGAGGCCCTGGGCCTCCCCCGGCCCTGGGACCAGCAGTGGTCCCTGCGCATCCAGCAGGTCCTCGCCCACGAGTCGGACCTCCTGGAGTACGAGGACATCTTCGCCGGCTCCCACGTCGTCGAGGCCAAGGTCGACGCCCTCGTCACCGAGTGCCTCGCCGAGATCGACCGGATCCAGGAGATGGGCGGCGCGATGGCCGCCGTCGAGTCCGGCTACCTCAAGGCCCAGCTGGTCTCCTCGCACGCCGAGCGGCGCGCCCGGATCGAGTCCGGCGAGGACAAGATCATCGGCGTCAACGTCTTCCAGTCGACCGAGCCGAACCCGCTCACCGCGGACCTCGACACCGCGATCCAGACCGTCGACCCGGCCGTCGAGGCCCGGGTGGTCGGGGCCGTCACCCGCTGGCGCGCCGAGCGGCAGGAGTCCACGGACCGCCAGGGCAACGGCGACCCGTTCGTCTTCCCGACCACCCAGCAGGCACTGGACCAGCTCAAGCAGGCCGCGCGGGGCACCGAGAACCTCATGGAGGCCACCCTGGAGTGCGCCCGCGCCGGTGTCACCACCGGCGAGTGGGCCGGGGCGCTGCGCGAGGTCTTCGGCGAGTACCGCGCCCCCACCGGCGTCTCCTCCGCCCCGGTCGCCGTGCCGGCCGAGTACGGCTCGCCGCTCGCCGAGGTCCGCCGCAAGGTCGACCGCACCGCCGAGGACCTGGGCATCGGCAAGCTCCGCTTCCTGGTCGGCAAGCCGGGCCTGGACGGGCACTCCAACGGCGCCGAGCAGATCGCCGTGCGGGCCCGCGACGCCGGGTTCGAGGTGGTCTACCAGGGCATCCGGCTCACCCCCGAGCAGATCGTGGACGCCGCCCTGGAGGAGGACGTGCACGCCGTCGGCCTGTCGATCCTCTCCGGCTCGCACGCCCAGCTCGTCCCTGACGTGCTGGACCGGCTCAGGGAGGCCGGCGCGACCGACATCCCGGTCGTCGTCGGCGGGATCATCCCGAACGCCGACGGCGAGGAACTGCGCCGAGCGGGCGTCGCGGCCGTCTTCACGCCGAAGGACTTCGGCATCACCGAGATCATCGGCCGTATCGTCGACGAGATCCGCAAGGCCAACAAGCTCCACCCCCTAGAAGCAACTGCACGTACGGAGGTCCCCGCATGACCAGCGCTTCCCCTGTGAACCGGCTGCGCCCCCGCCGCTCCTGTCTCGCGGTGCCCGGCTCCAACCCGCGCTTCCTGGAGAAGGCCCAGGGCCTCGCGGCCGACCAGGTCTTCCTCGACCTGGAGGACGCCTGCGCGCCGCTGGCCAAGCCCGAGGCCCGGCACACCATCGTGAAGTTCCTCAACGAGGGCGACTGGACCGGCAAGACCCGCGTGGTCCGCGTCAACGACTGGACGACCCACTGGACGTACCGCGACGTCGTCACCGTCGTCGAGGGCGCCGGCCAGAACCTCGACTGCATCATGCTGCCGAAGGTCCAGGACGCCCAGCAGATCGTGGCGCTCGACCTGCTGCTGACCCAGATCGAGAAGACCATGGGCTTCGAGGTCGGCAAGATCGGCATCGAGGCGCAGATCGAGAACGCCCAGGGCCTGACCAACGTCAACGCGATCGCGCAGGCCTCCCAGCGCGTCGAGACGATCATCTTCGGCCCGGCCGACTTCATGGCCTCCATCAACATGAAGTCGCTCGTCGTCGGCGAGCAGCCGCCCGGCTACCCGGCGGACGCGTACCACCACATCCTGATGAGCATTCTGATGGCGGCCCGCGCCAACAACCTCCAGGCGATCGACGGCCCGTACCTCCAGATCCGCAACCAGGAGGGCTACAAGGCGGTCGCGCAGCGCGCCGCGGCCCTCGGCTTCGACGGCAAGTGGGTGCTCCACCCGGACCAGGTCGCCGCCGCGAACGAGATCTTCTCGCCCTCGCAGGAGGACTACGACCACGCCGAGCTGATCCTCGACGCGTACGACTACTACACCTCCGAGGCGGGCGGGAAGAAGGGCTCCGCGATGCTCGGCGACGAGATGATCGACGAGGCCTCCCGCAAGATGGCCCTGGTCATCTCCGGCAAGGGCCGCGCCGCCGGCATGCAGCGCACCGGCAAGTTCGAGATCCCGGAGGCCTGACCCCATGCAGTTCGGACGCACCTACGAAGAGTTCGAGGTCGGCGCGGTCTACAAGCACTGGCCCGGGAAGACGGTCACCGAGTACGACGACCACCTCTTCTGCCTCCTCACCATGAACCACCACCCGCTGCACATGGACGTGAACTACGCGGAGAACACGACCGACTTCAAGCGGAACGTGGTGGTCGGCAACTACATCTACTCGCTGCTGCTCGGCATGTCCGTGCCGGACGTCTCCGGCAAGGCCATCGCCAACCTGGAGATCGAGTCGCTGCGGCACGTGGCGCCGACCTTCCACGGCGACACGATCTACGGCGAGACCACGGTCCTCGACAAGACCCCGTCGAAGTCCAAGACGGACCGCGGCATCGTCTACGTCGAGACCAAGGGCTACAAGCAGGACGGCACCCTCGTCTGCGTCTTCCGCCGCAAGGTGATGGTCCCGACCGCCGAGTACATCGACGCCCGCGGCGGCGAGCAGCCCGGCCGCCCCGAGCTCATCGAGCCTTCCAAGAAGTCGGAGAAGTAAGCCATGGCGCGACTCGCCCAGACCCACGGTCTGACCGATGTCCAGCAGGAGATCCTCGCCACCGTGCGGGACTTCGTCGACAAGGAGATCATCCCGGTCGCGACCGAGCTGGAGCACCGCGACGAGTACCCCCAGCAGATCGTGGACGGGCTCAAGGAGCTCGGCGTCTTCGGTCTGATGATCCCCGAGGAGTACGGGGGCCTGGGCGAGTCGCTGCTCACCTACGCGCTCTGCGTGGAGGAGATCGCCCGCGGCTGGATGTCGGTCTCCGGCATCATCAACACCCACTTCATCGTCGCGTACATGCTGAAGCAGCACGGCACCCAGGAGCAGAAGGAGTACTTCCTTCCGCGGATGGCGGCCGGCGAGACGCGCGGCGCGTTCTCGATGTCGGAGCCGGCCCTCGGCTCGGACGTGTCGGCCATCACCTCGAAGGCGGTGAAGGACGGCGACGAGTACGTCCTCAACGGCCAGAAGATGTGGCTGACCAACGGCGGCACGTCAACGCTGGTGGCCGTCCTCGTCCGAAGTGACGAAGGCCACCCCGAGGGCACCGCGCCCCACAAGTCGATGACGACCTTCCTCGTCGAGAAGGAGCCCGGCTTCGGAGAGGTCCGCCCCGGCCTCACCGTCCCGGGCAAGATCGACAAGATGGGTTACAAGGGCGTCGACACGACCGAGCTCATCATGGACGGCCTGCGCATTCCGGCCAATAGGGTCCTCGGCGGGGTCACCGGTCGAGGGTTTTACCAAATGATGGACGGCGTCGAGGTCGGCCGCGTGAACGTGGCGGCCCGTGGTTGCGGCGTCGCTCAGCGCGCTTTCGAGCTGGGTGTCCAGTATGCCCAGCAGCGTCACACTTTCGGAAAGCCGATCGCCCAGCATCAGGCCATCCAGTTCAAGCTGGCCGAAATGGCTACCAAGGTCGAGGCCGCCCATGCGATGATGGTGAACGCAGCACGCAAAAAGGACTCCGGGGAACGAAACGACCTCGAAGCGGGGATGGCGAAGTACCTCGCCTCCGAATACTGCAAGGAGGTCGTGGAGGATGCCTTCCGCATTCACGGCGGCTACGGGTTCTCGAAGGAGTACGAGATCGAGCGGCTCTACCGTGAGGCGCCGATGCTGCTCATCGGCGAAGGTACCGCCGAGATCCAGAAAATGATCATTGGCCGCCGCCTCCTGGAGGAGTACCGCCTCCAGGGTTGATTGTCGGCTTTGAGTCGATTCGGCCGCGAAGAAGATCACACCCCGTGTTCGTCTTCCGGCCGTCGACTCGGTTCCTGGCTTGCCCAGTTGCGCCCCGCAACCGATAGCATCGCCGGAAAGCCGCCGTCCCCCCGTTGCCAGCGCGGCATCATCCGCTACGAAGGTCATCCATGCCCCACAGCCCAAACTCTGCACACCGCGACAGCCTCAAGGGCGCACGCATCGCACGCGGAGCATCGCCGTGGCTTCTGCCGACCGTCGCCACCGCGGCGCTCAGCCTCGCGCGCTCCGGCCGTTCGAAGCGCGCCCGTGCCATCGCCGTGCCGACCACCGCGCTCGCGGCCGGCATGCTGTGGTTCTTCCGCGACCCCGAGCGCGAGATCGCTCAGGGCCGGGTCATCTCCCCCGCCGACGGCGTGGTGCAGAGCATCATGCCGTGGAAGGACGGGCGCACCCGGGTCGCCATCTTCATGAGCCCGCTGAACGTGCACGTCAACCGTGCGCCGATGGCCGGCACGGTGACCTCGGTGGAGCACGTCCCGGGTGGCTTCGTCCCGGCCTTCAACAAGGAGTCCGAGAACAACGAGCGCGTCGTGTGGCACTTCGACACCGAGCTCGGCGACATCGAGATGATCCAGATCGCGGGTGCCGTGGCGCGGCGCATCGTGCCGTACATCCCGCAGGGGACGAAGGTCGAGCAGGGTGACCGCATCGGTCTCATCCGCTTCGGCTCGCGCGTCGACATCTACCTTCCGGAGGGTGTCGAGGTCGCCGTCGAGGTCGGGCAGACCACGACCGCGGGGGTGACTCGCATTGACCGTGATTGATCCCGACACACGAGCCGCCGACTGGGTTGCCGACGCCGAGGCGGAGGCGGCCGACGAGGCGGAGGAGATGCCGCTGTCGCTGAGGCTGTCCATAGCGGACGCCCTCACGCTCGGTAACGCCACGTGTGGATTCATGGCGGTGTACTTCACCACCACGGGCATCCTCATCCCGCACCTCACCGGCAGCACCGAGACCGGGATGGCGCGCAACAGCGCCGCCACCGCGGTGATACTGATGCTGTGCGCGGCGATCTTCGACCTCTTCGACGGCATCGTGGCGCGCAAGCTCCGCAGCTCGCCGATGGGCGCCGAGCTCGACAACCTCTCGGACCTGATCAGCTTCGGTCTGGCCCCGGCGTACTTCGTGCTCGTCTACGGCATGGTCGCGGACGACGCGCAGCAGAAGGTCTCGGCGGTCGCCGCGATCGTGGTGCTGCTCGCGGTGGTGCTGAGGCTGGCGCGGTTCTCCTGCGTGACGATGAAGGACGGCATGTTCCAGGGCATGCCGAGCCCCTTCGGCGCGCTGACGGTCGTCTCGATCATCCTGCTCGAACTCCCCTTCATCCCGACGCTGCTCGCGATCATCGGCACGGCGTGGCTGATGGTGAGCCGGGTCGAGTACCCGAAGCCGCGGGGGGTCCTCGCGGCGGCCATGCTCAGCTGGATCGTCGGGGCGATGGCCATGCTGGCCGCGTGGGCCTTCGACGCCCCCGGCGGTCAGTTCCTGCTCCAGGCCGGCTGCGCCCTCCAGGTCGTGCTGGGCGCCGTGATCCCCCTCTTCGCGACGGCCCGCCGAGTGAACACCTTCCGCGGCAACCGCCGCGAGAGCCGGGAGGCCCGGGAGGCGGAGGCGGCGCAGCTGCGCTGACCCGCCGTCGTACGCAACGGCCGAAGGGCCCGGAAGCATCGCGCTTCCGGGCCCTTCGTCATGCGCCGGACCTACCCCAGGAGCTTGTAGTAGAGGGTCGTGGCCCGCAGGGTGCCGGCCGGGTCGGCGGCGTACTCCGGGATCGTGCCGGCCGCCGTCCAGCCCGCGCCCCGGTACAGGCGCTCGGCGGGGCTGTCGGTCTGGGTGTCCAGGACGAGGAGGGTGAGGCCGGTGGCGGCCGCGTGGGCCTCGGCGGCGGCCAGCAGCCGGCGGCCGAGCGCCCGGCCGCGGGCCGAGCGGTGGACGAGGAGCCGGGCTATCTCGCCGCGGTGGCGGCCGTTGGCGGTGCCGGTACGCAGGAGGGTGACGGCCCCGGTGACGGCGCCGTCCGGCCCGAAGGCCGCCCACACGTCCCGGGTGCCCGCTGTCCCGGCCCACCAGGCGGCCGCCTCGGTGTGCTCCACGGGCGCCAGGAAGCCGACGGAGGCACCGCCGTCCACGGCGTCCACGAGGAGCGCGGCGAGCCCGTCGACGTGCCGTCGTACGGCCTCGGGGGCGAGGAGCTCGACGCGGTCGCCCGGGGCGAGCCGCTTCTCCAGGCAGAGCAGGCCCGGGCGGTCGTCCCAGGAGTCGGTGGGCTCGAAGCCGAGCTTGCGGTAGAGCGCGAGGGGGCCGTGCCGCCACTCCCACACGGTGAGCCGGACGCGCTCCGCCCCCGCCGCCGCGGCCCGCCGCAGCGCCTCGCCCATCAGCGCGCCGGCCAGCCCCTGCCCGCGGGCCTCGGGCTCGACCCACACCCGCTTGACCTCGGGCACGGGCCCGGCCTTCAGGACGAGACAGCCGACGGCCTCGCCCGTCTCCGGCGCGGCGGCGAGCAGCACGGTGTCGGCGGCGAAGGCGGTGACGGGGTCCTCGGTCTCGGCACGGCGCGCGGCCGGCAGGCCGGCCGGGCCGGTCGCGGCGGAGCCCTTCTCGGCCTCGGTGGCCAGGTGGTAGGCGGTGAGCAGGGCGGGCAGGCGGGGGTGGGCGGCGTTCTCCTCGATCAGCACGTTCATGATCCGAGGATCACACCGGCAGGTTTCGGCGAGGTGACGGCGTCCCCGCCGGCCCCGCCGGCCCCGCCGGTCAGGAACGCGGCCAGCGCGGCGCCCTCGTCCTTCACGGCGGTCCGCTCCGCCCGGGACAGGCGCCGGAGCGGGGTGACGACGAGGTCGGAGCCGCGCAGGGTCCAGGTGGCGGCGACCCGGCCGTCGACCAGGGCGACGCGCTCGCCGGCGACGGAGAGCAGCCGGTGGTCGTGGTCGATGATCCGGCTCCGGTCGTGGTAGCCGAGGATCGCGTTGTCGAAGGCGGGCAGGAAGCGGACCGGGGCGGGGGTGTCCGGGTCGGGCCGGGGCGCGTCGGGGAGGTCGAGGAGTTCGCGGCCCCGCTCGTCGCGGAAGACGACGAGTTCGTCCCGTACGGCCTTGACCGCGGCGGGCAGTCCGGCGAGGCCGCACCAGGCGCGGAGGTCGGCGGAGGCGGCGGGCCCGTAGGCGGCGAGGTAGCGGCGGACCAGGGTCTGGCCGACGGGGTCGGTGGGGTCCTCGGGGAGCGGCGGGACCTCGCGGCCCAGCCACCCGGAGAGGGTGGCGTTGCGGACTCCCGCGCGCGAGCCCCAGAGGCCGCGCGGGGGCAGCTGCACGGTGGGGAGGACGCCGCCGACGATGAGTTCGCCGAGGGCCCGACGGGGCGGTCCGGGCCAGCGGCCGGAGACGGCCTCGACGAGTTCGGCCAGGGTGCGGGGCTCGCCGTCGGCCATGACCGCGTGGGCCGCGGCGGCCAGCTCGTCGGGGTCGACGCCGGCGAGTTCGGCGCGGTAGACGGACAGGACCTTCTGGCGGAGCATGGCGTCGTGGCGGGCGCGCCAGGCCAGGGCGTCGTCGGCGGTGACGAGGTGGATGGTGCGGCGCATCAGGGGGACGCGCACGACCTCGCGTCCGGTGAGGAGGCCGTCCAGGGTCTCCGGGCGGAAGTCCCTGACCCGCGACCAGAGTCCGGTGAAGGGCTCCTGGGGTTCCTGGGCCTGCATCCCGCACAGGTGGGCGACGACGCCGACGGCCGGGGTGCCGGTCCGGTCGAGGAGGAACTGGCGGGCGAGGGTGGCACGGCCGAGGGCACGGGTGGTGAGGACGGTCATGGCGGTCACGCTCCCATGGAAAGAGGACAATTCCCGTCCTCTTTCCATGGGACACGGGCTCGTCAGGGGGTGTACTCCTTCGCCGCCTCCGAGGCGAAGGGCTGCCGGACCGTGCGCATGCCGCCGGGGACCTTCTTGTCGGGCTGGATGATGACCGACTCGCGGGACGAGGGGGCCTTCGGGTCGCTGAAGTCGTGGGTCATGCCGAAGCCGGGGTCGTGGGCGCTGAGGATGAGCAGCGCCTTGGCCACGCCCTCGCGGCTGAGGTCGCCCTTCTCGCACGCCTTCCTCAGGATCTCGCCGAAGGCCGAGGCGGCGGTCCAGCCCGCGACGACGCCGTTGTCGAGGCCGTCGTCCGGGTAGGCGGCCGCGTAGTCGGCGGCGAGCTTCTTCGCGACCGGGGTGTCGGCGCCGACGGGGAGGCTCGGGGAGGCGAACCAGTACATCTTCTCCAGGGCCGGGCCCGCCTGGGTGCCGAGGAGCTGCGGGGCGAAGGCCGAGTTGTTGCCGACGACGGGGACGCGGAGGCCGGTCGCGGCGGCCACGCCGACCAGGGAGGCGGCCTGGCGCGGTCCGGCGCTGACGAGGACGGCCTTCACCCCGGCCTGCTTGAGCGCGGCGACCTGCGCGGACATGTCGTTGTCGGTGGGCTTGATCTTCTGCTCGACGACGGTGAGGCCGGCCTTCCCGGCGGCGTACTTGGAGCCCTTGAGCGCGTTCTCGCCGTAGTCGCCCTCGAAGTAGACGTGCCCGAGCTTGTCGCCCTTGGCGAGGCCCTTCTCGGTGACGAGGAAGTCGACGGCGTTGATCGTCTCGACGTCGTAGGTGGCGCCGAGGACGCGGATGTACGGGGAGCCGAGCAGCGAGGCCGACCATGCCTGGGGCATGACCAGGCCCTTGTCCTGGCCGTCGACGCGCTGCTTGACGGCGGCGACGAACGGGGAGCCGATGAACTGGGCGTAGCCGACGACCTTGGGCTCCAGCTCGGTGTAGGCGGCGAGCGCCTTCTGCGGGTCGTAGCCGTGGTCGCGGACGGTCAGCTCCAGCTTCCGGCCGCAGATGCCGCCGGCGGCGTTGACCTGCTTCACGTACAGCTGCTGGGCCTGGGTGACGCTCTTGCCGAGGGTGGCGTACACGCCGGTCATGTCGGTCAGCGCGCCGAGGGTGATGGTGGTGTCGGTGACGCCCTCGCCGGTCCTGATCCCACCGGCGCCGGTCTCCTTGCCGTCGCCGGTCTTCGCCTTGGAGCTGCATCCGGCGGCGGTGAGCGCGACCAGGGTGGCGAGCGCCGCGGCCAGGCCCCGCACGGCCGCCTGTCGTCTGTGGGTCATCGAGTCTCCCCTGAGGGTCGGTGGATCGGGGTTCGCGCGACGAGCCTCGCGAGGCCGCCGGGCAGGAAGAGGACGGTGCCGACGACGGCGGCGCCGTAGAGGTAGCGGGCGGCCTCGCCGGGGGCGATGCCGCCGGTGCCGGGGGCGGAGACCAGCGGCAGGGCTTCGGCGTACCGGTTCAGGAGCTGCGGCAGCAGGGCGACGAAGATCCCGCCCGCGACGGCGCCGGCGACGGAGCCGAGCCCGCCGATGACGATCATCGCCAGGTACTCCAGCGAGAGGGCCATGCCGAAGTACTCGGGCACGGTCCGCTGGAAGACCAGGGCGAGCAGGACGCCGGCGAGGCCCGCGTACATGGAGGACAGGACGAAGACGGCGGCACGGTGCCGGGCGACCGGAATGCCCAGGACTCCGGCGGCGATCCGGTGGTCGCGGATGGCGTTCATGGCGCGCCCGGGACGGCCGCGGAGCACCCCGCGGGCGAACAGGACGCCGCCGAGGAGCAGCGCCAGGCCCAGGTACCAGAGCTTCTCGACGGCGCCGAACGGCACCTGGGCGACGAGGAGTTCGGTGTCGTCGAAGGTGAGGCCGAAGAGGTTCAGCGGGGGGACGGCGCGGCCGTTGTAGCCGCCGGTGAGGTCGTGGGCGTTGAAGAGGACGTGCTGGCCGATGAAGATCAGCGCGAGGGTGGCGATGCCGAGGTACGCGCCGTGCAGCCGGCCGGCGATGGGGCTGAACGCCCCGCCGGCGAGCCCCGCGAGGCCGACGGCGAGGACGGCGGCGAGCCAGCCCGGCAGGCCGAGTCCGGCGAGCCCGTCGGTGCCGTCGCCGGCGAGGGCGCAGTAGCCGTAGGCGCCGACGGCGAGGAAGAAGGCGTGGCCCATGGAGAGCTGGCCGGTGGCCCCGGTGAGGAGGTTGATGCCGATGGCGCCGATGGCGGCGGCGATGGCGAAGAGCCCGGCCTGGAGCCAGAACCGGTCCAGGTAGAAGGGGAGGAGGAGGGCGACGACGCCGCCCAGGCCGGCGGCGGCGTAGCCGTACGCCCTGACGGGGATCCTGCGGCGCTCAGACACGGGCGAGCTCCTTCGTGCCGAAGAGGCCGGCCGGGCGGATCAGCAGCACGGCGACCATCACCAGGTAGGGGGCGAGGTCGCCGATCCCGCGGCCGAGGAAGGCGAGGTCGGACTGGTAGCCGGTGGCGAGGGACTCGGTGACGCCGACGATCAGTCCGCCGGCGAGCGCGCCGGTGGTGGAGTCGAGGCCGCCGAGGATCGCGGCGGGGAAGGCCTTGAGGGCGGCGAGCGAGGTGCCGCGTTCGAGGCCGGGGGTGGGGAAGACGGTCAGGAAGAGCGCGGCGACGGCGGCCAGGCCCCCGGCGACCGCCCAGGCGCCGAGCGAGACCCTGCCGAGGCGGACGCCCATCAGGGCGGCGGTCTCCTGGCTCTCGGCGGCGGCCCGCATGGCGACGCCCCAGGAGGTGTGCCGGAAGGCGAGCAGGAAGGCGGTGATGAGGAGGGCGGCGGCGAGCAGGGCGGCGATCCGGGTCTCGGCGATCGTGACCGGGCCGAGGGTGACGACGGCGTCGCCCCACGGGTCGCCGAGGGCGAGGATGTCGGTGCCGATCCGGCGGGTGAGTTCGGTGGCGAGGAGGATGTCGACGCCGATGGTGACGATGGCGAGGACGCTGTGGTCGGCCCCCCGGTGGCGGCGCATCACGAAGAACTCGACGGCGGCGCCGACGACGGCCGCGCCGGCGACGCCGGCGGCCAGCGCGGGCCAGAAGCCGAGCGGTTCGTGGAGGACGGCGACGAGGTAGCCGCCGGCCAGGAGCAGCGAGGCGTGGGCGAAGTTGACGACCTCCGTGGCACGGAAGATGACGACGAAGCCGAGGGCGATGAGGGCGTAGACGGAGCCCAGGGAGAGCCCGTTGATGAGGAACTCCGCGAAGGTGCTCACGCGGCGGTCTCCTCTCCGAGGTAGGCGCGGACGACCGCCGGGTCGTTCTGGACGTCGGCGGGGCTGCCGTCGGCGATGCGGCGGCCGAATTCGAGGACGGTGACGGAGTCGGCGAGCCGCATGACGAGGCCCATGTCGTGCTCGACGAGGAGCACGGAGATGCCGAGGCCGTCGCGGACGCCGGCGATGACGGCGGCGGTGCGGCGGCGTTCGTCGGCGGTCATGCCGGCGACGGGTTCGTCGAGGAGGAGCAGGGTGGGCTCCATGCAGAGGGCACGGGCCAGTTCGGCGAGCTTCTGCTGTCCGTACGGGAGCGAGCCCGCGGGTTTCGCCAGCTGGTCGCCGAGGCCGACGAAGTCGGCGATCTCCCGGACGCGGGCCCGGTGCCGGGCCTCCTCGCGTGCGGCGGACGGCAGCCGGAGCCCGGCGGCGAGGAAGCCGGTGCGGGTGAGCCGGTGGCGGCCGAGCATAAGGCTGTCCTCGACGGTGGCGCGCGGGGGCAGCGCCAGGTTCTGGAAGATCCGGCCGACGCCGAGGTCGGCGATCCGGTGCGGGGGCAGTGCGGTCAGCTCGTGGGCGCCGAGGCGTACGGAGCCGGAGGTGGCCCGGTAGACCCCGGACAGCACGTTGAAGCAGGTGGACTTGCCGGCGCCGTTGGGCCCGATGAGGGCGTGCACGGTGCCGGGGCGGACGGTGAAGTCGACGCCGTCGAGGGCGGTGAGTCCGGCGAAGCGGACGGTGAGGCCGGTGACGGTCAGGGCGGGGACGTCGTCACGGGCGGGTGCGGCGCCGGGGACGGGGGTGCGCGGGGCGGGCACGGTCGGCTCGTCCGGGGTGGTCATCGGCGGGTCTCCTCGCGGCGCGGGCCGCGGGCGGGGACCCGGGCCGCTGCGTCCCAGCGGGACAGGACGGGGTGGGCGGCGCGGGCGCGGGCGGCGTCCTCCGCGGCCTCGGCGTCCACGACGCCGAGGTAGCGGCGGCGGACCTCGTCGGAGGCGGCGAGTTCGTCGGCCGGGCCGGAGAGGGTGACCTCGCCGACCTCCAGGACGTACGCGTGGGAGGCGAGCCGCAGGGCGAGCGCCGCGTTCTGCTCGACGAGGAGGACGGCCGTGCCCTGCGCGTTGATCTCCCGGACCGCGTCGGCGATCCGGGCGGCCATGAGCGGGGCGAGCCCGAGCGAGGGCTCGTCGAGGAGGAGCAGTTCGGGGGCGGCCATCAGGGCGCGGCCGACGGCGAGCATCTGCTGCTCGCCGCCGGAGAGCAGCCCGGCGGGCTGCCGGGCCCGCTCGGCGAGGACGGGGAAGAGCTCGTGGACGCGGCGCAGGGCGGCGGCCTTGGCGGTGCGGTCGCCGCGCCGGGCGAGGCCGCCGGCCCGCAGGTTGTCCTCGACGGTCATGCGGGCGAAGACCTGCCGGCCCTCGGGGACCTGGCAGACGCCGGCGGCGACGACCCGGTCGGGCGGCAGCCCGTCGAGCGGCCGGCCGGCCGCGGCGACCGTGCCGGAGACCACGGCGCCGCCGTGGAACCGCAGGGTGTGCGAGACCGCCCGCAGCAGTGTGGACTTTCCGGCGCCGTTGCCGCCGAGGACGGTGACGACGGCCCCCGCGGGCACGGTCAGCGAGACGCGCCGCAGCGCGTGCACCGGTCCGTATCCCGCCGTCAGGTCCGTCACCGTCAGGGCGGGTGCGGTACCTCCCATGACTCCCCTTTCCCCGGCCGCCGTTGTTACCCGTGCGTGCTACTCGGCCGTTCGGTCGCTCACCCCAGCACCGCGCCCGAGGGTCCGTCCACGCCCGGCGCCGCAAACGCTGCCGGTGACCAGCGGGGCAGCCGGAGGGCTGTGCACGCGCACAACACCGCGCGTCAGGGCGTTGCCGTGAGGCGCGGAGCGGTGGATGCTCCCGGCATGGGACGGCGCAGACGGCGGACCGGTGACGACTGGAAGGTGCTCGCCCGCGCGTGCACGGCGCTTCTGGAGCGGGTGCCGGAGCTGGTGGACGAGCATCTGACGGAACTGCACGCGTACGAGCCCGCCTACGGGCGGATCGTGCCGTACGACCAGCACTGGCAGGAGGCGCACGAGGCGATCCGGATCGGCATCGAGATGATCTCGGCACCCCGGCACTCGCCCCGGCGGGACCTGGAGCACGCGGAGCTGATGGGCCGGCGGCGGGCCGAGCAGGGCATGCCGCTGGAGCTGGTGGTGCACGCCTACCGGCACGCGGGCCATCTGGTGTGGGACGCGCTGATCGAGGGCGCGGGCCCGGACGCGGTCCAGCTGGCGGCGCTGATGCAGTCGGCGACGACGGTGTGGTCGGCGGTGGACGCGCAGGCGGACCGGGCCTCGGAGGCGTACCGGGCGACGGAGGCGGAGCTGCGGCGGCGCACGGACGAGCAGCTCCAGGCGCTCCTCGACGCCCTTCTCGAAGGCGAGCGGGCGCCGGAGATGGTGACGCGGGCGGCGGCGGGCCTGGACCTGCCCGAGCAGGGCCGGTACGCGGTGGTCGTGCTGCGCCCGGACCGCCGGGAGGAGCGGGAGCCCTTCCACCGCCAGGTACGGGCGGAGGGACTGCGGTTCCTGTGGCGGATGCGGGCCGACTGCGAGATCGGCGTGGTGGCGCTCGCCGACGGCACGGGCCTCGACGCGCTGGCGGACCTCCTCGACGGGCGGGCCCCGGGCCCGGGCGGCATCAGCCCGGTCGTCACGGGCCTGACCGAACTGGGCCGCGCCCGCCGCCTCGCCGAGCTCGCCCTGCGCACCTGCCCGCCCGGCACCCGCCAGGTGGTCCGCCTGGACCGCCGGATGGCGGGCGCCCTGATCGTCGGCCGGCCGGACCTGGCGGAACTCCTCGTCACGGACGTCCTCGGCGGCCTCCTCGGACTGGACCCGGCGGACCGCGCGGTCCTCCTGGAGACCCTGGACGTCTGGCTGGACTGCGAAGGCTCGGCGGGCCGCGCCGCCGGCCGCCTCTACTGCCACCGCAACACGGTCTTCAACCGCCTGCGGCGCCTGGAACAGCTGACCTCCCGGTCGCTGTCCCGGCCGAGGGACCTCACGGAGATGACGCTGGCGCTGGACGCGTTCCGGCTGACGGCACAGGGGTGACGGTCGCCGGCCGGCAGGATGCCGCCGTGACGATGACGCGAACGGCCCGAGTCGCCGTGACGGGCCGGGGGCGTCGCCGCACCCCGGCCCTGACGCGCTACGCCAGGAAGTCCCGCGCGATCTGGGACGCCACTTCCTCCAGGAGGGGGCCGGCGTTCGGGATGGACTTGGCGGGGTCCGGTTCCAGGGCCGAGAGGGGGTAGGCGCGGCGGATGCCGGCGGTGCCCAGGGTCTCCGGGGGGAGGGCCAGGCGGCCGCAGACCGCCACGACCTCCTTGCCGGCCGCCCTCGCGGCCGCCGCCACGCCCGCGGGGGCCTTGCCGTGGAGGGTCTGCTCGTCGAGGGAGCCCTCGCCGGTGATGACGAGGGTGGCACGCTCCAGGGCGGGGGCGAAGCCGAGGACCTCCAGCATCAGCTCGATGCCGGGGCGGAAGCTCGCGCCGAGGAGGAGGGCGCCGTAGCCGATGCCGCCGGCGCCGCCGGCGCCCGGGGACGCGGCGAGCTCGGTGGCCTTCGGGCCGATCGCCTTCTCCAGGACCCGGGCGTAGTGCGCGAGGGCCGCGTCGAGGGTCTCGACGTCCTCGGGCGTGGCGCCCTTCTGCGGGCCGTAGACGGCGGGCGCGCCCTTGGGGCCGGTCAGCGGGTTGTCGACGTCGCTGGCGAGGATGAACTCGACGCCGGCGAAGCGCGGGTCGAGGGCGGCCAGGTCGGCGGAGGCCAGCTCCGCGAGGGCCGCGCCGCCGGGGCCGACGGGCTCGCCGTCCGCGTCGAGGAAGACCGCGCCGAGCGCGGCGAGCATGCCGGCGCCGCCGTCGGTCGTGGCACTGCCGCCGACGCCGAAGACGATCGTGGTGGCGCCCGCGTCGAGCGCCGCGCGCAGCAGCTCGCCGGAGCCGTACGTCGTGGCGGTCAGAGCGGCGAACGTGCCGGCGGGGAGGAGCTGGAGGCCCGACGCCTCCGCCATCTCGACGACCGCCGTGGTACCGCGCAGCGCGAACGCGGCGGTGACGGGATCGCCGACCGGTCCCGTGACCCGTACCTCGTGGCGGTCGAAGCCGGCCGCGACGGCCGCCGCGACCGTGCCGTCGCCGCCGTCGGCGACGGGCAGGGCCTCGACCGAGAGGCCGGGGACGACCTTCCGGAGTCCCGCCGTGACCCGCTCCGCGACCTGTACGGCCGTGAGCGAGCCCTTGAACTTGTCGGCCGCCACGAGCACGTGAGCGACCTGAGTTGCTGCTCCGTCCGTCACCTTGCATCCCTTGCTTTCGAACAGGCAGTCGCGCCAGGGCCGACCCTATCCGTACGGCCAGACGGCGTGCCACCCCCGGATAACAGCAAATGTCCGACCATAGTGGGCTCACATGAGCACGGATATGAACGAGCCGCCGTCTCCGGATCATGTACCGGAACGGCACGCGCCCGACACGAAGGTCATCGGGATCGGCGTGGCCGCCGTCGTCGGGGTCGTCGGCTGGGCGGCGCTCGGCAAGGACTCCTTCGACAGCGCCTCGTCCTCGGCCCTCTCCTGGGTGCTGGACAACTTCGCCTGGCTGTTCGTGATCGCGGCCGACACCTTCCTGGTGCTGTGCGTGGTGCTCGCCCTGAGCCGGTACGGCCGGATCCGCCTCGGCGCGGACGACTCGGAGCCGGAGTTCACCAATCTGGCGTGGATCGCGATGATGTTCAGCGCCGGCATGGGCATCGGCCTGATGTTCTACGGCGTCGGCGAGCCGCTCCAGCACTTCCTGGCCCCGCCGCCGGGCGGCGGCCCGGCGGGGACGGGCGCGGCGGCCCGGACGGCGATGGAGTACTCCTTCTTCCACTGGACGCTGACCCCGTGGGCGATCTACGGCATCGCCGGTCTGGCCCTGGCGTACGCGGGCTTCCGCAAGGGCCGCGGCAACCGGCTGAGCAGCGCCTTCGTGCCGCTCCTCGGGGAGCGCCGGGCCCGGTCCTGGCAGGGCAGGGCGATCGACCTGCTCGCGGTCTTCGCGACCGTCTTCGGCACCGCGACCAGCCTGGGCCTGGGCGCGCTCCAGGTGGCGGAGGGCCTGAACCTCACGATGGGCGTCGAGGACTCCACGGCCACCGAGCTGATCATCATCGCCTCGCTGTCGGCGGCCTTCGTCCTGTCGGCCTTCTCCGGCCTGCACAAGGGGGTGAAGTGGCTGTCGACGCTGAACATCGTGCTCGCCGCCTGCCTGGCGCTCTTCGTCTTCCTGCTCGGTCCGACCGTCTACATCCTGGACACCATCCCGGCCTCCGTCGGCGGCTACCTCCACCAGCTGCTGCCGATGGCGAGCCGCACCGGCGCCTTCACCGACCGCGAGTGGCTGGGCGCCTGGACGATCTTCTACTGGGCCTGGTGGCTGTCCTGGGCGCCGTTCGTCGGCACCTTCATCGCCCGGATCTCGCGCGGCCGGACGATCCGCGAGTTCCTGGTCGGCGTGCTGCTGGTGCCCTCCGGGGCGACCGTGGTCTGGTTCTGCGTGATGGGCGGCACGGCGATCCGGCTGGAGTCCACCGGCGAGGCCGATCTGGCGACGGCGGTGAAGGACGGGGCGGAGGCCTCGCTCTTCGCGATGCTGGAGGCGCTGCCGCTCGGCACGGTCACCTCGGTCGTGGCGATGCTCCTGGTGATGACGTACTTCGTCACCAGCGCCGACTCGGCCTCGCTCGTCATGGGCTCGCTGACCAGCCGCGGCTCGCTGCACCCGCCGACGTGGCTGGTGGTGACCTGGGGCGTGCTGATGGCGGCGGTCGCGGCGGTGCTGCTTGTCGCGGGCGGCCTGGACTCGCTCCAGACGGCGACGATCCTGGTGGCCCTGCCGTTCGTGGTGGTCATGCTGGTGCTGTGCTGGGCGCTGGTGAAGGAGCTGCGGGAGGACCCGGGCGCGGGCCCCGCCCGGCACCACGCACTGCACGGGATGCGGGACGCGGTACGGGCCCTGGTCGGCGAGGCGATGACCGAGCAGGGCGGCGGCGGCCGCCACCACCGGCTGCACCGCGCGGCCCGCTCCCGCGCCGACACGGAGGGCGGCGAGCCGCCGAAGGACGGCGGGGCATGACGGGCGGCTCCGGGCGGCGCCCGGACCTCGCCGACCGGATCCTCGGCGGCTGGACCGGCCGGATCGCCGGGAACATGCTCGGCAAGCCGGTCGAACAGGGCGAGCACTGGACCCGGGAGCGGATCGACGCCTATCTGCGGCTCGCCGACGCGCTGCCGCTGACCGACTACCTGCCGCCCCCGCCCGCCGGCGCGGAGGGCTTCGCCCTGCGGCCCGAGTGGCCCCGGTGCGTGCGCGGCGGGATCCGCGAGAGCTGCCGGGACGACGACGTCGACTACACGCTGCTCGGCCTGCACCTCCTGGAGACGCACGGCTTCGGCTTCACCACCGAGCAGGTGGGCGAGCTGTGGCTGCTGCGGCTGCCGTACCTCCAGACGTTCACCGCCGAGCGGGCCGCCTACCGGAACCTCGCCAACGGGCTGCGCCCGCCGCTGACCGCCACGTACGACAACCCCTGCCAGGAGTGGATCGGGGCGCTGATCAGGGCGGACGTCTACGGCTTCACGAGCCCCGGCGACCCGCGCCGGGCGGCCGGCCTGGCCCGCCGGGACGCGGTGGTCTCGCACACCGGGAACGGGGTGTACGGGGCGATGTGGGCGGCCGCCCTGGTCGCCGCCGCCTTCACCGCGCCCGACGCCCGCTCCGCCCTGGCCGCCTCCCTGGAGGTGGTGCCCGCGGGCAGCCGGCTGGCCCGGACCGTACGGGAGACGATCGCGCTGTACGAGGCGGGGCTCGGCTGGCCGGCGACGCTCGACGAGATGGCGGCGCGGACGGCGGGGCTCGGCTGGATCCACGTGGTGCCCAACGCGGCGGTGCTGACCTCCGGACTGCTGTACGGCGGGGGCGACTTCACCCGCACCATCGCGCTGACCGTGCGCGGCGGCCTGGACACGGACTCCAACGGCGCGACGGCCGGATCGGTCGCCGGGGTGCTGTGCGGGGCGGCGGCGATCCCGCCGCAGTGGTCGCGGCCGCTGAACGACCGGGTGCGCAGCGCCGTGTACGGCTTCGACGGGGCGAGTATCCGCCGACTCGCCGAGCGGACGCTCCGACTGGCTACGCTGGCCCCGTGACCGTCACCGACTACGCCACCTACATCGCCGGCCTCCCCCGGGTCCTCGCCGGTGCCGCCGTGCTCTTCCGGGACGCCCGCGGGCGGCTCCTCGTCGTGGAGCCGAACTACCGCGAGGGCTGGGTGCTGCCGGGCGGCACGGTCGAGTCCGACGCGGGCGAGACGCCCCGGCAGGCGGCCCGCCGGGAGACCCTGGAGGAGATCGGCCTGGACGTGCGGCCGGGGCCGCTGATCGCGGTGGACTGGTCGCAGAGCCCGGCCCGGCCGCCGGTGGTGGCGTACCTGTACGACGGCGGGGTGCTCGCCGAGGAGCGGTTCGCGCAGATCCGGCTCCAGGAGGCCGAGCTCGTCTCCTGGAAGCTGATCGAGCCGTCCGAGGTGCCGGCCCACCTGCCGGGCAGCCTGGGCCCCCGGGTGCTGGCCGGTCTGCGCGCCCTGGCCGAGGGGAGCGGTCCGGCGGAGCTGGTCGACGGCCTGCCCACCGAGGACTGACGATCCGTCACCCCGGTGCCGTGGGCACGGGTTGGGAGTCGTCGCCGCCCCGGTCGTAGAAGCCCGTGATCGCCACGGACATCAGCAGCATCGCGAGGGCGGCCGACAGGATCGCCGCGATGAGGACGCCGAAGCAGCCGCCGATGAGCAGCCGGGCGCGCCGGTCGGGATCCGGGGCCGCCGGGGCGCTCATCCCTGCGGGGGCTCGGGCGGCAGCATCTCGCCGGTGCGGTTGGCCTCGTCGCGGGTGGCGGTCCTCGCCTCCGTGCGGTGGCCGCGCGCGATGTAGTCGCGGACGACGGCCTCCACGGCGTCCTGCGGGCTGCCGACTCCCGCCAGGACCATGACTTCCACGACGAGTTCGGCGTCGAGCGCGATGTTCACCTTGGCCATGGACGGAACCTAGCACCGGGAAACCCGGTCGCGGGAGCCGATCCGGGGTGCCTACGCTCCCGCCATGACGATGGTCGCGATCCTCTCCGGTGCCGGTATCTCCACGGACTCGGGCATCCCGGACTACCGGGGGCCGAACGGCCTGTGGCGGCGGGACCCCGAGGCCGAACGGCTGGTCACCTACGGGCCGTACATGGCCGACCCGGAGGTCCGCCGCCGCTCCTGGCTGATGCGGCGCGACGCCCCGGTCCTGACGGCGGAGCCCAACGCGGCGCACCGCGCGATCGCGGCGTTCGAGCGGACCGGGAACGCGGTTCGGGTGATCACCCAGAACGTGGACGGGCTGCACCAGGCCGCCGGGGTGCCCGACCGGAAGGTGTTCGAACTGCACGGCACCGCCCGCTCGGTGGTGTGCACGGCCTGCCACGCCCGCTCGCCGATGGCGGAGGCGCTGGAGCGCCTGGAGGCGGGCGACCCGGATCCGGCGTGCCGGGCCTGCGGCGGGATCCTGAAGCCGGCGACCGTGATGTTCGGGCAGCGGCTCGACCCGGTGGTGCTCGCGAACGCGATGTCGGTGGCCAAGGCGGCCGAGGTGTTCGTCGCGGTCGGTACGAGCCTCCAGGTGCAGCCGGCCGCCTCGCTGGCCGGGATCGCGGCCGAGCACGGGGCCCGGCTGATCATCGTGAACGCCGAGCCGACCCCGTACGACCCGCTGGCCGCCGAGGTCCTGCGCGAACCGATCGGCACGGCCCTGCCGGCGCTCCTGGAACGGCTCGTCTAGAAGAGCGCGTCCGGGGCGGCGGCGCCCGACTCGAAGGCGAGCAGCCGCTGCTTGCGGTCCAGGCCGCCGCCGTAGCCGGTGAGGCTGCCGCCGGAGCCGATGACGCGATGGCAGGGGACGATGACGCTGACGGGGTTCTTGCCGTTGGCGAGGCCGACCGCGCGGGAGGCGTTGGGGCTGCCGAGGGCCTCGGCGAGTTCGCCGTACGTGCGGGTCTCCCCGTACGGGATGAGCCGGAGCTGCTCCCAGACGCGCAGCTGGAACGGGGTGCCCTCCAGGTGGAGCGGAAGGTCGAACTCGGTGAGCTCGCCGTCGAAGTAGGCGTCGAGCTGGCGGATCGCCTCCCCGAACGGGCGGGGGTCGGGCGCGCCGAAGCTCTCCTCGGGCGGGCGGTGGCGCTGGCCGGTCATGTGGACGCGGCTGAGGACGCCGTCGACGGCCACCAGGGTCAGCGGCTCGTAGGGGCTGTCCACGACCGTGTGCACGACCGTGCGGGGCGTGGTGGTGCGGGGCATGGCTGACCTTCCTTACGCGGGGAGGTGGTTGATGGGGTGGCTGTCGGTCGCCCACAGGTACTGGACGGCGTACGCGCGCCAGGGCGCCCAGTCGGCGGAGCGGGCGGTGAGCGCGGCGGGGGTGCCGGGCAGGCCGAGGCCCTCGGCGGCGCGGCGGATGCCGAGGTCGCCGGGGAGGAAGGCGTCGGGGTCGCCGAGCGCGCGCATGGCGATGATCTCGGTGGTCCAGGGGCCGAAACCGGGCAGTGCGAGCAGCCGGGCGCGGGTCTCGGCACGGTCGGTGTCGGGGCCGAGGGAGAGGCTGCCGTCGGCGAGCGCGCCGACCAGGGTCAGCAGGGTGGTGCGGCGGCTGCGGGGCAGGGCGAGGGTCTCGGGGTCGAGTCCGGCGAGCGCCTCGGGGGCCGGGAAGAGGTGGGTGAGCCCGCCTTCGGGGTCCTCGACGGGCACGCCGTGGGCGGTGACGAGCCGGGCCGCGTGGGTGCGGGCGGCGGCCGTGGAGACCTGCTGGCCGAGGACGGCGCGGACCGCGAACTCGGCGGGGTCGACCGTGCCCGGCACGCGTCGCCCGGGCGCCTGGTCGACGAGCGGGGCGAACAGCGGGTCGGCGCGCAGCCGGTCGTCGACGGCGACGGGGTCGGCGTCGAGGTCGAGGAGGCGGCGGCAGCGGCTGATCGCGTGGGTGAGGTCGCGGGGGTCGGTGAGGGAGAGCCGGCAGGCGACGTGGTCGGGGCGCGGGGCGAGGGCGACGATCCCGTGCCCGTACGGGAGGGCGAGGGTGCGGCGGTAGGCGCCGTCGCGCCACTCCTCGACGCCGGGGACGGCGGTGGCGGCGAGGTGGCCGAAGAGGTTGGACGGCTCCAGCGGGGCCCGGAAGGGCAGCCGGAGGCTGATCACGCCGGGCGGGTGGGGCGCGGCGGGCCGGGCGGCGCGGGCGCGCAGCTCGCCGGGGCTGAGGCCGAAGACCTGCCGGACGGTGTCGTTGAAGGAGCGGATGGAGGCGAAACCGGCGGCGAAGGCGATCTCGCCGAAGGGCAGCGCCGTCGTCTCGACGAGGGTGCGGGCGGTCTGGGCGCGCTGGGCGCGGGCCAGGGCGAGCGGGCCCGCGCCCAGCTCGGCGAGGAGCTGGCGCTCGATCTGCCGGGTGGACCAGCCGAGTCGGCGGGCGAGCCCGGGGACGCCCTCCCGGTCGACGACCCCGTCCTGGATCAGGCGGACGGCGCGGGCGACGGCGTCGGCCCGCACGTTCCACTCCGGGGAGCCGGGGCTGGTGTCGGGGCGGCACCGCTTGCAGGCCCGGAAGCCGGCCCGCTGGCAGGCGGCGGCGCTGGGGTGGAACTCCATGTTCTCGGGCTTCGGCGGGACGGCCGGGCAGCTGGGGCGGCAGTAGATCCGGGTCGTGCGGACGGCGGTGAAGAAGACGCCGTCGAAGCGGGCGTCCTTGGACTGGACGGCCCGCACACAGCGCTCGCTCTCGGTGTGCATGGATCCAGGATCGTCGATGCGCGGGCCCCGGGCTGGCAGAAAAACGACATGGACGTTCAGTCGGAGACCGGCACCGTCCGGAAGTGGGTGGTGATCCGGCCCTCGTCGTCGAGGACGTGGAAGGCGACCCCGGGCGGGGTGTCCAGGTGGACGTGCGGGCTGTCGGGGCCGGGGTGCTCCCAGGGCAGCCGGAGGGTGGAGACGGTGCCGGGGGCGACGAGCAGCGGGCGGCCGGCGAAGGTGGTGGCGGCGGCGGTGTGGGCGTGCCCGGCGAGGAACGCGGTGAGGTGGGGGTGGCGGGCGGCGAGCGCGGCCAGCCGGTCCTCGCCGTACTGCCGGATCTCGTCGACGTACGGGGTGTGCAGCGGCACCGGCGGGTGGTGGAAGGCGACGAGGACGGGCGTGTCGTGCGGGGTGTCGGTGAGGACCCGGTCCAGCCACTCCAGGGTGGAGTCCTCCAGGTATCCGTCGTGCTTGCCGGGGATCGAGGAGTCGCAGACGGCGAGGACGAAGCCGTCGCCGCGCAGCACCTGGTCGACGGGGGCGGTGGGCGCGGGGTCGCCGTCCTCGTGGAGCAGCGGCGCGAGACCGGCCCGGAAGGCGGCGCGGTCGTCGTGGTTGCCGGGGCAGACGACGAGGGGGTGGCGGCCGGCGAGGAGGGCGCGGGCGCCGTCGTACTCGGCGGGGGCGCCGTGGTCGGCGATGTCGCCGGAGACGAGGACGGCCGCCAGGTCGTACGGGAGCCCTTCGAGGTGGCGCAGGACGGCGCGGGTGCGCGCGGTGGCGCGCTCCCCCGCGTCGATGTGGATGTCGCTGACGTGGGCGATGACGATCACGCGTGGGCCTCCGACGGTCGGGGTGAACGGTGGTTCACCCGGCCGACCGTACGGTGATCATGACGGGCGCGTAAGGGCCACCGTCGGTGAGGTGGCCCTTTCCGCTCCGCTCACTCGAAGCGGGTGGGGTCCCCCGCGCCGACCCGGACGACCTCGGGATCGCCGCTGGAGAAGTCGACGACGGTGGTGGGGACGGTGCCGCAGTCCCCGGAGTCGAGGACGGCGTCGACCTGGTGGTCGAGCCGCTCCTTGATCTCCCAGCCCTGGGTGAGCGGCTCCTCCTCGTCGGGCAGCAGGAGGGTGCTGGAGAGCAGGGGTTCGCCGAGTGACGCGAGCAGCGCCTGGGTGACGACGTGGTCGGGGATGCGGACGCCGACGGTCTTCTTCTTCGGGTGGAGGAGCTGCCGGGGCACCTCCTTGGTGCCGGGCAGGATGAAGGTGTACGCGCCGGGGACGGCGGACTTGACGGCGCGGAAGACCCGGTTGTCGATGTGCACGAGCTGGCCGAGCTGGGCGAAGTCCGCGCACATGAGGGTGAAGTGGTGCCGGTCGTCGAGGCGGCGGATCTCCCGGATGCGGGTGAGGCCCTCGTGGTTGCCGATCCGGCTGCCGAGGGCGTAGCAGGAGTCGGTGGGGTAGGCGATGAGCCCGCCCTTGCGGATCGAGTCGGCCACGCCGTCGATGATGCGCGGCTGCGGGTTCTCGGGGTGCACGTCGATGTACTTCGCCATGGGCCGAGTCTAGGTTCCCGCGCCGTCGAGGGTTCTGAGGTGGCGCCAGACGGCTTTGGCCGCGTTGTGCCCGGACATGCCGTGGACGCCGGGGCCCGGCGGGGTGGCGGCGGAGCAGAGGAAGACCGCGGGGTGGGGGGTGCGGTACGGCCACGGGGAGAGGGTGGGGCGCAGCACGAGCTGGAGGCCGCGGGCGGCGCCGCAGGCGATGTCGCCGCCGATGTAGTTGGCGTTGCGCGCGGCGAGCTCGGGCGGTCCGGCGGTGGCGCGGGCGAGGACCCGGTCCCGGAAGCCGGGGGCGAAGCGCTCGATCTGCCGCTCGATCGCGTCGGTGAGGTCACCGCGCCAGCCGTTGGGCACGTGGCCGTACGCCCAGAAGACGTGCTTGCCCTCGGGGGCGCGGGAGGGATCGACGAGGCTGGGCTGGGCGGTGATGAGGAACGGCGTCTCGGGCGCGGAGCCGGAGGAGGCCTGGCGCAGGGCGGTGTCGATCGCGCGGGCGGTGGGCCCGACCTGGACGGTGCCGGCCCGGCGGGCGGCCTCGGCGGTCCACGGCACGGGCCCGTCGAGGGCGTAGTCGAGCTTGAAGGCGGAGGCGCCGTACCGGTAGTGGGCGTAGTGGTGGGCGCCGAAGCCGGTGATGCGGGCGAGGGCGGTGGGCGAGGTGTCGAAGAGGTAGGCGCGGGCGGGCGGCAGGTCGTCGAGGCGCTTGACCTCGTAGCCGGTGTGGACGGTGCCGCCGAGCTCGGTGAGGTACGCGGTGAGGGCGTCCGGGATCGCCTGGGAGCCGCCGCGGGGCACGGGCCAGCCGACGGCGTGCGCGGCGAGCGCGAAGACGAGCCCGACGGCGGAGGTGGCGAAGCCGTCGAGCGGCGCGATGACGTGGCCGACGAGGCCGGCGAAGAGGGCGCGGGCCTTCTCGTCGCGGAAGCGGCGCAGCAGCCAGGTGGAGGGCGGCAGTCCGGCGAGGCCGAAGCGGGCGAGGCCGACCGGGTCGCGGGGCAGCGCGGTCAGCGGCAGCTGCATGAAGTCCCGGAAGAGCGTCTCCCACCGGCCGAGGAAGGGGGTGACGAGCCGGCGGTAGGCACCGGCGTCGCGCGGCCCGAGGGAGGCGGCGGTCTCGGCGACGGAGCGGGAGAGGACGGCGGCGGTGCCGTCGTCCCAGGGGTGGGCCATGGGCAGTTCGGGGTGGAGCCACTCCAGGCCGTACCGGTCGAGCGGCATGGTCCGGAAGACGGGCGAGCCGGCGCCCAGCGGGTGGACGGCCGAGCAGGGGTCGTGGCGGAAGCCGGGGAGGGTCAGCTCCTCGGTGCGGGCTCCGCCGCCGACGGTCTCCTTCGCCTCGAACACGGCCACGGAGTGGCCGCGTCGGGCCAGCTCCACGGCGGCGGTCAGTCCGTTGGGCCCCGCCCCCACGACGACGGCGTCGAGCAGTGACGTCACCTCGTGCTCCTCACGTCGGCCGGCGCTCCGGCAGGCCCAGGATAGGCCCGGGCGCCCCGCCGCCACGGCGCCCCCCGGGGAACCACGCCTTCCGCCACCGCGCGGGGGCGGTTCCGGGGCCGGGCGGGCCTGGTGACCATGGGTCAGTCCTCGGTCGGGGCGCCGGCGAGGAGGGTGCGGACGCGCTCGGCGGTGGCGGCGTCCCGGGCGGCCGTGAACGGCAGCGCGTTGCCCCCGGCGATCCGGAACGGCTCGCCGGTGACGGTCGTCTGCGCGCCGCCCGCCTCCGCCACGAGCAGCAGCCCGGCCGCGTGGTCCCAGGCGTATTCCCAGCTGAAGGCGGTGGCGTCGAGCGTGCCCCGGGCGATCGACAGGTACTCCAGCCCTGCCGAGCCGCACGGCCGGGGCCGGACGCCCTCGGTGACGAGTCCGAGGAGGGCCCGCTTCTGCTCGGGCGTGGAGTAGTCGGGGTGCGAGGTGGCGACGTCGAGGACGGCGCCCGGGGCGGGCGAACCGGACCGGATCCGCTCGCCGTTGAGCACCGCGCCGCGCCCCCGGACGGCGACGGCCAGCTCGCCGAGGGCGGGCGCGTAGGTCCAGGAGGCGAGGAGCTCGCCGTGGTGGGCGAGGGCGACGAGGGTGCAGAAGGAAGGGTCGCCCTGGACGAACTGGCGGGTGCCGTCCACCGGGTCGACGATCCAGACCGGCGCGTCGCCGCGCAGCGCGTCGTACCGCCCCGGGTCGGCGTGGACGGCCTCCTCGCCGACCACGGCGGAGCCGGGCAGCAGCGCGGTCAGCGCCGCGGTCAGCCGCTCCTCGGCCGCCCGGTCGGCGACCGTCACCAGGTCGTACGGCCCCTTCTTCTCGATGATCTCGTGGTCGGCGAGCTGCCGGAAGCGCGGCATGACCTCCGCCGCGACCGCCTTGCGGACCGCCTCCTCCACCTCCGTCGTACCACCGCCGAGAACGTGCTCAAGGAAGGACTCGATCATGCACCCAGCTAAGCACGCCGGTGCGACGACCGGTACGGCGCCTGACGGCTCCCTCCACGGGACACGCGTGTCTGACTAGGATCACCACAACCTGCAGAAAGGGGACGAAACGGTGCACGGTGAGTACAAGGCGCCCGGCGAGAAGCTCGTCGTCGTCGATCTGGACGTCGAGGACGGGGTGCTGCGCCGCGTGCGGGTGGCGGGGGACTTCTTCCTCGAACCCGACGAGGCGATCCTCTCCATCGACCGCGCCCTGGAGGGCGCCCCCGCCGACACCGACGCCTCCGGCCTCGCGGCCCGCATCGACGCGGCGCTGCCACCGGGAACCCAGATGTACGGCCTCACCAGCGAGGGCGTCGGCATCGCCGTCCGCCGGGCGCTCGCCCACGCCACCGACTGGACCGACTACGACTGGCAGCTGGTCCACGAGCCGCCGCAGTCGCCCGCCCTGCACATGGCGCTCGACGAGGTGATCACCGCCGAGGTCGCGGCCGGCCGCCGGCCGCCGACCCTGCGGGTCTGGGAGTGGGGCGCGCCCGCCGTCGTCATCGGCAGCTTCCAGTCGCTGCGCAACGAGGTGGACGCGGAGGCGGCCGAGCGGCACGGCATCGGTGTCGTGCGCCGGATCAGCGGCGGCGGCGCCATGTTCATCGAGCCCGGCAACACCATCACGTACTCCCTGTCGGTGCCCGACGCCCTGGTGCAGGGCCTGTCCTTCGCCGACAGCTACGCCTACCTCGACGACTGGGTGCTGGGCGCACTCGGCGACATGGGCGTGAAGGCCTGGTACCAGCCGCTCAACGACATCGCCACCGAGGCCGGGAAGATCGCGGGGGCGGCGCAGAAGCGGATGGTGACGGGCGCGGGCGCGGTGCTGCACCACGTGACGATGGCGTACGACATCGACGCCGACAAGATGACCGAGGTGCTGCGGATCGGCCGCGAGAAGCTCTCCGACAAGGGCACCACGAGCGCGAAGAAGCGCGTCGACCCGCTGCGCCGGCAGACGGGTCTGCCGCGCGAGGCGGTGATCGAGCGGATGATCGCCTCCTTCCGGCGGCGCTACGGCCTGACGGAGGGCCGGGTCACGGAGGAGGAGCTGGCCGCCGCCAAGGAGCTGGCGGAGAGCAAGTTCTCCTCCCCCGAGTGGACCGCGCGGGTCCCCTAGGGCCTGTCTGCCCCTTCGCGTCGGATCAGGCCGGGCGGGCCGGACCCGGCGGGAAGGGGCAGGCAGGCCCTAGGGTTGCCGGCATGCGTGTGGGATTCCCGGTGCGGCCCGGGCTGCGGATGGAGTGCGCCGACGGGCGGCGGCTCGTGCTGGTGCAGGGGGCGGTACCGGTGCTCTTCGCCCGGCAGCGGGTGACGCACCGGGGCCTGCACTACGCGCGGACGGGCCGGTACGTGTCGCCGCTGGCGCCGCTGCGGGCCGAACGGGTGCGCGCGTACGCGGAGTTCGCGGAGCCCGGCGGGGCGGCGTGGACGGAGCGGTGGGCGGCGCACGCGGAGGCGGAGCTGCGGGCGGCGGATGCCGGGCCGCTGCACGAGGGCGAGTGGCGGCTGGCGCCGGACGCCTCGGACTGGTTCGTCGAGCGCCACTGGTCGCACCTGCTGCCGTACGACACGGACCGGGGGCACCTCACCTGGTTCGGGTACGGCGACCCGGACGGCGACGCCCGCGACCTGCTGCCGCTGCGGGCCCTGTCCGTCCCGGAGGCGCCCCGGGTGAAGGCGTACCGCCGCCACTACCGGGAGGGCGTGCTGCCGCCGGTGTTCGCCTGGTGGATCAGCGGCCTGAACGTCCCCGTCGTCCTGGACGGCCACGACCGGCTGACGGCGGCGCTCGCGGAGGGCGGCCGGCCCGAGGTGCTGATCCTGTCCCGGGCGGCCGACCCGAGGGTGCCGGCGCTGTACGGGGAGCGACTGGTGGAGCTGTACGAGGAGCGGATGGAGGCGCTGGAGGAGGGCCCTCTGCGGGCGGTCCGGGCGTCGGGCGAGGCCCGCCGGCTCGCGCGCGAACTGGCCGCGGTAGCCGACATCTCCGCCCCGACCCGCGCCTGGCCCTTCCCGGGCGGTGTCCCGGCCTGGGAGGGGGCGGCGGCCTCTTACGTCCCCGGCTGGCGGCCCGACGCGGAGCGGTGACCTGCCCGTCGTCGGCTCGTTGACGTCGTGGACACGCTGGGTCGACGGCCACGGAGGGCACATTGGGACGGGTGAGGACGGTGGCGGCGGCGCTCGCCGGGATGGTGCTGGCGGCGGTGCCGGCCGCGCCGCGCGAGGCGGTGGCCGTCGTCGGCGGGCGGGAGGCGGCCCCGGGGGCGTACCCCTACGTGGCGGCGCTGGTCGACGTGGAGCACCGCCGGCAGTTCTGCGGCGGCGCGCTGATCGGCTCGCGGCACGTCCTGACGGCCGCGCACTGCCTGACCGGTTCGTACGCGGACACCCGCCGGGTCGCGGTGCTCCTCGGCGACCACGACCTGCGCACGGCGACGGAGTCCCGGCACGCGCGCGTGGCCCGCCCCGTCCGCTTCACCGTCCACCCCGGCTACGACCGCCGCACCCAGCACGACGACCTCGCCGTGATCACCCTGGAGACCCCGGTCCGCCCGGACGCGGGGGTACGGCCGATCGCTCTCCCCGCACCTGCAGAATCGTTCGACCACACCCGTCTGGAAGCCGTCGGCTGGGGCGCGACCGCCTTCGGCGAGGGCCCCTCCCCGGTCCTGCGCACGGTCACCCTCGACACCGTCCCCCACGCCGCGTGCGCCCGCCGGGGCGTCGGCTCCCTCACCCCGGCCCAGCTCTGCACCTGGACCCCCGGCCGCGACACCTGCGTCTACGACTCCGGCGGCCCCCTCGCCCGCCGCACCGGAACCGGCCGCCCGGTCCTGGCGGCCCTGGTCTCCTACGGCCGCGGCTGCGCCACGGACACCCCGGCGGTGAACACCAGGATCACCTCCCACCTGGCGTGGATCACCCGCACGACGGGCGTCCGCCCGCCGGCGGCCTGAGGACGCCCGGGTGCACGAGAACGAGCCGCGCGGTCCGGTTCTCACCGGCCGCACGGCTCGTCGTCGATCGTGTCCGAGGGGGGACTTGAACCCCCACGCCCGATAAAGGGCACTAGCACCTCAAGCTAGCGCGTCTGCCATTCCGCCACCCGGACAAGGTGTTGGTCTCCGCTGGTTTCCCTCGCGGCGACGAACATCAATCTACCAGGTGTTCGAGGTGCTTCTCACCCACGTTTCCTGTGGTCAGGGCGGCGGCGGGGGGATCAGGAGGGCTGTCCGGCGATGTTCACCATCCAGACGACGCCGAACTCGTCGGTGCACATGCCGAAGACGTCGCCCCACATCTGCTTCTCCAGCGGGACGGAGACCGTGCCGCGCGCGGAGAGCCTGTCCCAGTAGCCGCGGAGTTCGGTCTCGTCGTCGCCGCTGACGCTGATGCTGATGGTCGAGCCGGGGGTGTGGTCCATGCCGGGCGGGGCGTCCGCGACCATCAGCGTGAAGCCCGCCGGGGTCTCCAGCATGCCGTGCATGATCTTGTCCGCGAAGCCGGGGGGCGCCTCGCCGTACTGGGAGTAGGTGTTGACGACGGGCTCGCCGCCGAACACCTCCCGGTAGAAGTCGAGGGCTTGCTTCGCCGAGCCGGCGAAGCTGAGGTAGGGGTTGAGCCGTGAGGCCACGGGGGCTCCTCTCCGAGCCGAGGGGGGTCAGACGTGCGACCGACCCTAGGCAGCCGGTCCCGTGCCGCCGCCCTGCCGCGCCGGGACGTCACTCCGACGACGGCGCCCCATGAGCGCCGTGTAGAGGAGGAGGGCGGCGGCCAGGCCGACGGCCCAGCCGTAGTCGGCGAGGGGCTTGAGGAAGGGCACGAGGCCGTCCTCCGGGAAGGGGCCGGTGCCCGGGGCCGAGTGGGAGCCGCCGACGGCGAGGACCCCTCCGACGGCGAAGGCGGCGACGGCCGCCGGGTTCCAGCCGCCCCGGTACCAGTAGGGGCCGTCGGCGCGGTACAGCCCGTCGAGGTCGAGGGTCGTGCGGCGGACGAGCCAGTAGTCGGCGATGAGGATGCCGGCGACCGTCCCGAGCAGCCCGCCGACGAGTCCGAGCCAGGTGAAGATGTACAGCTCGGGCGTGGAGGTGAGCTTCCACGGCATGATCAGGACGCCGACGACGCCGGTGATCAGCGCGCCCCTGCGGAAGTCGATGTGCTTCGGCGCGAGGTTGGCGAGGTCGTACGCGGGCGAGACGACGTTCGCGGCGATGTTCACCGAGAGGGTGGCCACCAGCACGGTCACGAGGGCGAAGAGGAGCCCGAAGACGTCGTCGGACCGGGCGGCGAGCTCCACCGGGTCCCAGACGGGCACCCCGTACACGGCCTGCGAGCCGGAGGTGACGAGGACCGAGAGGAGTGCGAAGGCCGTCATCGTCGTCGGCAGGCCGAGGGTCTGGCCGTAGACCTGGGCGCGCTGGCCGGCGCCGAAGCGGGTGAAGTCGGGGATGTTGAGGCTGAGGGTCGACCAGAAGGCGATCATGCCCATGAGGGCGGGGAAGAAGACGGGCCAGAAGTCGGCGCCCCAGCCGAGCCGCGAGGGCTGGTCGAGCAGCGGGCCGAAGCCACCGGCCTCGACGGCGATCCACACGAGGAGCACCACCGCTCCGACGAGGACGAAGGGCGCCGCCCAGTTCTCGAAGCGGCGCAGGGTCTCCATCCCCCGGTATATGAGGGCGAGTTCGAGCATCCAGAAGAGGACGAAACAGAGCCACAACGTCCATGGTTCGCCGGCGACCTGCGTCGCCTCCCGCCAGCTTCCGCCGAAGACCTTGTCGAGCAGGACGAAGATGCCCTGCCCGCCGATCCAGGTCTGGATGCCGAACCAGGCGCAGGCGACGCCGGCCCGGACGAGCGCGGGGAGGTTGGCGCCGCGCAGCCCGAAGGAGGCGCGGGCGAGGACCGGGAAGGGGATGCCGTACTTGGGGCCGGCGTGGCCGGTGAGCAGCATCGGGAGGAGGACGATCACATTGGCGAGCGCGATCGTGAGGACGGCCTGCTTCCAGTCCATGCCGAGCGCGACGAGACCGGAGGCGAGCATCCAGGAGGGGATGTTGTGCGCCATGCCGACCCAGAGGGCGGCGAAGTTGTACGTGGTCCAGCGGCGTTCGGCGACGGGCACGGGCAGGAGGTCGGCGTTGACGAAGCGGGCGTCGGCGGGTGCGGCGCCGGGCGCGAGGCCCACCCGTCCGTCGGTCGCGCCGGGGTCCTCGCCCTCGGGTCTTCCGGTGGGGCTCGTGGGGGTGGTGGCGGTCATGGCGGCGGAACCCTTCGTTCGGTCGGTGGTGGGGACGGTGCTGAAGGGGCCGTGCGGGAAGGGGGGCGGGCAGGGGCGGCGTGGCGGGTGGATTCGCGGTCTTCGTCCCCGTTGTAGAGCGCGGACCGGCCCGCGTCCAGGGCCCCGGAGGCGACCACCCGACCCGGAATGAGGGCTTCCGGTGGCCGCTGGGATGATCGGCGCATGAAGCTCACCAGCAGACGCACCCTCCTGACCTCCGTCGCCGCGGCGGCGGCCACCCTGCCGCTCCTCAACGACCTCGCCGGGAACGGCGGCACCGCCGCCGCGGCGACCACCGAAACCGAGTTCCCGACGAACGCGGCGCTGTACAGCAGCACCGAGTACCAGGAGGGCGTCCACTGGATGCGGCGCTTCCGCACCCACCCCCAGGGCCTCCTCCTCGACAACACCAGCGCGAGCAGCAGCGCCATACGCAGCACGGCGGTGATCGCGCCGCACGGCGGCGGCATCGAGATCGGCACCAGCGAGCTCTGCCTCACCCTCGCCGGGTACTCGCGCGTCGGCGCCGGGACCGACCCGGTGGCGGACACCGCCGTGCCGCAGCGCGACTACTGGATGTTCGAGGGCCTGGCGTCCTCCAGCTCCCTCCACGTCACGTCGACCCACTGCGACGACCCCGCCGCCCTGGCCGTCTGCGCGGCCAATCTGTACGCCGTCTCCCTGCACGGCTTCGCGCCGGACGCGGGCACGCCGGCCAAGCAGATCCTCATCGGCGGCCGGGACACCCGCCTGATGCGCAACCTCGCCGCGGCCTTCGCCGGCCACGGGCTCACCACCGGCAACGCCGACCCGGCCCTCGACGTGACGGTCACCGTCGCCGGCGTGAACAGCCCCCTGAACGGTGACGACCCGGACAACATCGTCAACCGCACCCGCACCGGCGCCGGCGCGCAGCTGGAGATCTCCACCGAGCTCCGCAAGGCGATGTTCGGCGACTACTCCAGCGCCTCCGGCCGCCGGACGACCGCCGGCGTGGGCTCCGCCCACGAGGCCCACTTCTGGAACGGCTTCGTCGACGCGGTCCGCGAGGCCGTGGACCGCCACGAGCGCGGCCTCGACTCCCTCTAGGCCGGCAGGTCAGGCGTTCATCGCGGGGATGACGTCGGCGCCGTAGGCGTCGATGGTGCCCTCGCGGTTGTCGTGCATGTCGTAGACGGCGAACTGGTCGACGCCGAGGTCCTTGAGGTGGCGGAGCTTCTCGATGTGGGCCTCGGCGGGGCCGAGGAGGCAGAAGCGGTCGACGATCTCGTCGGGGACGAAGGCGGTGTCGGGGTTGTCGGCGCGGCCGTGGTGGGAGTAGTCGTACCCCTGCCGGTCCTTGATGTAGGCGGTGAGCTCCTCGGGCACCATCGAGGAGTGCTCGCCGTACTTGGAGACCAGGTCGGCGACGTGGTTGCCGACCATGCCGCCGAACCAGCGGCACTGGTCGCGGGCGTGGGCCAGGGCCTCGGGCGAGTCGTCGGCCGTGACGTAGGCGGGGGCGGCCACGCAGATCGTGAGCGCGTCGGGGTCGCGGCCGGCGTCCACCGCCGCCTGGCGGACGGCCTTGACCATCCACTCGGTGAGGAAGGGGTCGGCGAGCTGGAGGATGAAGCCGTCGGCCTTCTGCCCGGCCAGCGCGAGCGCCTTCGGGCCGTAGGCCGCCATCCACACCGGCAGCTTGCCGTTCTTGATCCACGGGATGCGGATCGGGTTGCCGTCGACCTGTGCCTCGCGGCCCTCCGCCAGGTCGCGGATGACCTCGATCGCCTCGCCGAGGCGGGCGAGGGTGTTGGGCCTGCGGCCGGCGACGCGCATGGCGGAGTCGCCGCGGCCGATGCCGCAGACGGTGCGGTTGCCGTACATGTCGTTGAGGGTGGCGAAGGTGGAGGCGGTGACCTCCCACGTACGGGTCCCCGGGTTCGTCACCATCGTGCCCACGTGGAGCTTGGTGGTGTTGGCGAGGATCTGGCTGTAGATGACGAAGGGTTCCTGCCAGAGCACGGCGGAGTCGAAGGTCCAGCCGTAGCGGAAGCCGTTGCGTTCCGCGCGGCGCATCAGGCCGACGACCTGCGAGGCGGGCGGGTCGGTCTGGAGCACGAGTCCGAAGTCCACTTCGGTGGCCTCCTAGTTCAGGTACTGACAGGTGGATCGGGGGAGGAAGACGCCGTGCCCGGGGCGGCCGACGTAGCTGCGGTCCTCGATGACCGGCACGCCGCGTGAGAGGACGGTCTCGACCCGGCCGGTGACCGTCTTCCCCTCGTAAGCCGAGTAGTCGACGTTCATGTGGTGGGTCTCGGCCGACAGCACCTGGGTGGCGTGCGGGTCGTAGATGACGATGTCCGCGTCCGCGCCGGGCGCGATCGTTCCCTTCTGCGGGTAGAGGCCGAACATCCGGGCCGGGGTCGCGCAGGCGATCTCGATCCAGCGGCGGCGGGAGATGTGCCCGTCCACGACGGCCTGGTGGAGGAGGTCCATGCGGTTCTCCACCCCCGGAAGGCCGTTGGGGATCTTCGAGAAGTCCCCCCGGCCCAGCTCCTTCTGGCCGACGAAGCAGAAGGGGCAGTGGTCCGTCGACACCACCTGGAGGTCGTTGGTCCGCAGGCCGCGCCAGAGCGCCGCCTGGTGCTCCTTCGGCCGCAGGGGTGTCGAGCACACGTACTTGGCGCCCTCGAAGTCCGGCTCCGCGAGGTTGTCCGTGGAGAGGAAGAGGTACTGCGGGCAGGTCTCGCCGAAGACCGGCAGGCCCTTGTCGCGGGCGGTCGCCAGCTCGGCCACCGCCTCCTCGGCCGAGACGTGGACCACGTACAGCGGGGAGCCGGCCACCCGGGCCAGCTGGATGGCGCGGTGGGTCGCCTCCGCCTCCAGGAGCGCCTTGCGGACCTCGCCGTGGTAGCGGGGGTCCGTCTCGCCCCGGGCCAGGGCCTGTTCGACCAGGACGTCGATCGCGATGCCGTTCTCCGCGTGCATCATGATCAGCCCGCCGGTCTCGCCGGCCACCTGCATGGCCCGCAGGATCTGGCCGTCGTCCGAGTAGAAGACCCCCGGGTAGGCCATGAAGAGCTTGAAGGAGGTCACGCCCTCCTGGATGAGGAGCGACATCTCCTTCAGGGTGGTCGGGGTGACGTCCGACATGATCATGTGGAAGCCGTAGTCGATGGCACAGTTGCCGTCGGCCTTGGCGTACCAGGTGTCCAGGCCCTCACGGAGGCTGTGGCCGACGGTCTGGACGGCGAAGTCGACGAGGGTGGTGGTGCCGCCCCAGGCGGCGGCGCGGGTGCCGGTCTCGAAGGTGTCGGAGGCGAAGGTGCCGCCGAAGGGGAGTTCCATGTGGGTGTGGGCGTCGACGCCGCCCGGGATGACGTAGCGGTCGGTGGCGTCGAGGACGCGGTCGGCGGTCAGGCGGGCCGCCGCGTCGGAGCCGTGGGCGGCGAGCACGGCGACCCGGCCGTCCTCGACGAGGACGTCGGCGTGGAGTTCGTCGGAGGCGGTGACGACCAGGCCGCCCCGGATCAGGGTTCGGGTGCTCACGGGAGTACTCCCCTGCCAACTAGAGGGATCGGAGGGCCTGTTCGAGGATGGCGGCGCCCTCTTCGGCCTCGGCGACGGTGAGGGAGAGCGGGGGTGCGACGCGCAGGACGCTGGTGTCGTGGCCGCCTCCCTTGCCGATGAGGAGGCCGTTCTCGCGGGCCTTCTCCAGGACGGCGGAGGCGGCCGCGGGGGCGGCGGCGCCGGTGGTGGGGTCGGCGAGCTCGATGCCGATCATGAGGCCGCGGCCGCGGATCTCCCGGACGAGGTCGACGCCGGCCGCGGCGGCGCGGAGCCGCTCGACGAGGAGGCCGCCGACGCGGCGGGCGTTGCCCTGGAGGTCGTGGTCGAGGAGGTAGCCGAGGTTGGCCAGGCCCGCGGCCATGGTGACGGGTGAACCGCCGAAGGTGGAGATGGAGTTGGCGTCGAGGCAGTTCATGATCTCGGCGCGGGCGACGACCCCGCCGACGGACATGCCGTTGCCGATGCCCTTGGCGAAGGTGAGCAGGTCGGGCGGGCCCGCCTGGCCGTGCGCCTGCCAGCCCCAGAAGTGGTCGCCGGTGCGGCCCCAGCCGGTCTGCACCTCGTCGGAGATCCAGAGGATGCCGTGGCGGTCGAGGACGCGGCGGAAGGCGGCGTACAGGCCGTCGGGCGGGGAGGTGAAGCCGCCGACGCCCTGGATGGGTTCGGCGATGAGGGCGGCGGTGCGGTGGGTGTGGCCGAGGAGGTCTTCGAGGTCGGCGACGGCGGCCTCGGTGAAGCGCTCGTCACTGAGGCCGGCGAAGGGGCCGCGGGTGCGGACCGCGCCGTGCACGTAGAGGGTCTGGAGCGGGGAGAGGCCGGTGGGCGACCAGGAGCGGTTTCCTGTGACGCCGACGGTGGAGAAGGAGCGGCCGTGGTAGCTGTTGCGCATCGCCAGGATCTGGTTCGAGCGCCGGTACGCGGTGGCGAGGAGCAGGGCCGTGTCGTTGGCCTCGGTACCGGAGGTGGTGAAGAAGACGCGGGCGTCGGGGATGCCGGAGAGGGTCGCGATCCGCTCGGCGAGCTCCACCATCGGCCGGTTGAGGTAGAGGGTGGAGGAGTGGACGATCCGGCCGGCCTGTTCGGCGACCGCCTTGGTGACCTCGGGGAGGGCGTGGGCGGTCATGGTGGTGAGGATGCCGCCGAAGAAGTCGAGGTAGCGGCGGCCTTCGGCGTCCCAGACGTGGCGGCCCTCGCCGTGGGTGATCTCGATCGGCTCCTCGTAGTAGAGGGCGAGCCAGTCGGGCAGGACGGAGCGGTGGCGGGCGTGGAGGCTGTTCACGGCCGGACCAGCCCGTCGTACGCGTCGGGGCGGCGGTCCCGGTAGAAGGCCCACTGCTGCCGGACCTCCTCGATGAGGCCGAAGTCGAGGTCCCGGACGACGAGTTCCTCCTCCTTGTCGGAGGCGAGGTCGCCGACGAAGCGGCCGCGCGGGTCGACGAAGTAGCTGGTGCCGTAGAAGTCGTTGTCGCCGTACTCCTCGACGCCGACGCGGTTGATGGCGGCGACGAAGTACTCGTTGGCGACGGCGGCGGCGGGCTGCTCCAGCTGCCACAGGTAGGAGGAGAGGCCCCGGTGGGTGGCCGAGGGGTTGTAGACCAACTGGGCTCCGTTGAGTCCGAGTTGGCGCCATCCCTCGGGGAAGTGGCGGTCGTAGCAGATGTAGACGCCGACCTTGCCGACGGCGGTGTCGAAGACCGGCCAGCCCGCGTTCCCCGGGCGGAAGTAGTACTTCTCCCAGAACCCCTTGACCTGGGGGATGTGGTGCTTGCGGTACTTGCCGAGGTAGCTGCCGTCCGCGTCGATGACGGCGGCGGTGTTGTAGTAGAACCCCTCGCCCTCGACCTCGAAGACCGGGACGACGATCACCATGCCGGTCTCGCGGGCGAGCTCCCGCATCCGCGTGACGGTGGGGCCGTCCGGGACGGGCTCGGCCCAGCGGTAGTGCTCGGGTTCCTGGACCTGGCAGAAGTAGGGGGCGTTGAACACCTCCTGGAAGCCGATCACCCGGGCGCCCTGGCGGGCCGCCTCGCGGGCGTGCTCCTCGTGCTTGGCGATCATGGATTCGGTGTCGCCGGTCCAGGTCGCCTGGACGAGTGCGGCGCGTACGACGGTCATGAGCAGCTCCTTCGGCGCGGCGTCGATGAGCCTCTACGCCCGTAGACACGGTGCGTAGGAGGAGAACGTAAGCCCCGTCACACCCCGGAGCAAGACCGCCGCCCGGAAGCAGCGCAGTCGATCATGTTTCATACCGGAGTGGTCCACACCGGACACGTACCGACACGTGCCGACTGCTCCCGTTCTCCCGTGCCGACTGCTCCCGTTCTCCCGTACCGGCCCGGCCCGCCCGGCACCGGCCCGGCCCGCCCGGCACCGGCCCGGTCCTCAGGGGCCGAGGACACCGCCGACCCGCAGCGCGTGCCGCAGCGCCCGGTCGTCGGCCGCCGACAGGGCGCGGGCCGCCGCGCCGAGCCGGGGCACGAGGAGGACCGGGTCGACGGCGGCGAGCCGGGCCGCCTCCTCGGGGGTGCGGACCCGGATGAACGCGGTGAGCAGGGCGTGGGCCTCGCGTTCGCGGGCCTCCGCGACCAGGGCCGCGACGGCACCGGTGAGCTCCTCGACCGGCCGGGCCAGGCCCTGGCGCAGCAGCTGTTCGCAGTCGTCGGCGCGGCCCGCGTCGGCGAGCGCCCCGGCGACGGCGGCCAGCCGCGCGGGCGGCAGCGAGGCGGCCTCCCAGAGCAGGGTGCCCCAGTCGGCGCCGAAGCCGGCCCGGTGCAGCTCCCCGGCGAGCGCGGGCAGCCGTCCCGGCGGTCCGCCGAGCGCCTCGCAGAGCAGCACGTGCGCCTCGCCGGTACGGCCCTGGGCCCGCAGCCTCCGGAGGGCGTAGACGGCGTTGACGGCGGCGCGAACGGCCTCCTCCGCCTCGTCCGCCCCGCCCGCGGCGGCCGTCCCGGGAGCCGGGGCGTCCGGCGCGGCGGTACGGGACCCGGTCCGGCCCCGGAAGCGGGCGCCGCGCGGCGGTTCGCCCCCGCCGACGGGCAGCTCGGGCACCGCGGCGGGCGCGGCCTCCTCGGCGACGTCGCCCGCCTCCGTCCAGGCGTACCGCGCACCCCGCGGCCGCCGCCGCACCGCCGCGGGCGCGGGGCCGTCGGCCGCGGCGCGCCCGGGCGGGGCCTCGTCCTGGCCCGTGGGGGCGTGGAGCCGGCCGAGGCGGGCGGTGAGGTCGGCGAGGCGGGCGGTGGCACGGGCGTGGTCGTCGCGGGTCCAGGCGAGGTCGTGGGCCAGCCGGGTCGCCTCCTCGGGGCCCGGGGCCGGGTGGGCGCCGAGGTGGCGCTCCAGCGCCTCGATCCGGGCCTCGGCGCGCCGGCGTTCCTCCTCCATGGCGTCGCGGCGGGCCACCAGGGCCTCGGCCCCGCCGGGCGTCCGGTCGTGCGCGCCGGCGGCGGCCTCGTACAGTTCCCGGCCCCGGCCCGGGGCCTCCCCCACGTCCCGGAGCAGGGACTCGACGACGTCCCAGGGCAGCAGTTCGGTGCCGTCGAGGCAGGCGCGCAGGCCCTCCGGGTCCCGTTCGGCGAAGACGGCCCACCAGCCGCCGACCTGCTCGGCGCGGGCGGCCAGTCCGTTCAGCCAGTGGGTGAACTCGGCCATCCGGGTGGGGATGTGAGTGACCGTCATCTGCATGCACCTGCCCCGCGCTTGGGAGAAGGGGACCTTCCGGTCCGCCGCAGGGCATTGCACCGCAGTCGTGTTACGGGACGGCTACGGACCGTTTTCCTTTCCGTGCCCCGGGGACCACATCGGTCCCCCACCGGGTCCGTAACCGGCGGGTCACAGGGTGACGACGATCCCGGTGTGCGGGCGCTTGCCGAGGCGGACGAGGGTGGCCGGCCAGTCCACCAGCCAGTACTGGTAGGTGTACTTGCGGGAGAGCAGGCGGCGGATGCGGCGCAGTTCCTCCCCCGTGACGAGGCGGGCGGTCCCGGGGGTCCTGGCGGCGCCCTCGGGGACGGTGCCGCGCAGGTCGCAGACGGCCAGTTCCACCCGGGGGTCGTTGCGGAGCCGCTTGACCTTCCAGGAGTCGGCGCGGGTCCACACGTACACCCGCTCCTCGTCGACGGCGTACCAGACCGGGGTGGCGACCCCGGTCCCGTCCTTCCGGTAGGTGGTGAGGCTGAGGTAGCGGCCGCGCCGCAGCTCCTCGGGGATTCGTCGGTCGGTCGTCATGACGGGGGAGCCTATGCCGGGGTGGGGTTGCGGGCGTGCGTCAGGGTCTCCCAGGCGACGAAGAGGCCGTCGGTGCCGCCGGGCCCGCTCGCCCGAAGTGTCGGCGCCGCAGGCCGCCGTGGCGAGGAGCAGCAGCGGGACGAGGGCGGCGGCCGTCCGGAGGCGGCGGCGCGGGCGGGTACGACGGGGCTGGGGCTGCACGGCACCACGGTGGGGCCCCGGCCGGGCGGCCGCATCCGCTGTTACGCCACCGGACGGTCCCGCGGGTACGCGGCCCGCGCGTCGCCGACCTCCGTGCCGTGGGCACGGGCCCAGGCGCAGGCGGTGTCCAGCGGGCCGAGGAGGGAGCGGCCGAGCGGCGTGAGGGCGTACTCGACGCGCGGCGGGTTCTCCTCGTACGCGGTCCGGGCGAGGAAGCCGCTGCGCTCCATGGAGCGGAGGGTCTCGGTGAGGACCTTGGGGGTGATCCACGGGAGGGCGGCGCGGAGTTCGCCGAAGCGGCGTGCGGCCCCGTCCTCCAGGCAGCGCAGCACCACGCCGGTCCACTTGTCGCCGACGCGGAAGGGCTGGACGGCCCCGTCGGCGCAGTCGGGGTCGTCGAACCGGACGCGGATCGGGGGTGGTTCGCTCATGGGGCCGACGGTAGCGGCGCCGGTTCCCTTGAAGTAACCGGGGGCCGCCGTCCTACCGTCCGGGCCATGGGAATCGGCACAGGCGAGAAGATCATCGTGTTCGGCGCCGGCGGGCGGGTCGGCCGCGCGGCCGTGGCGGAGGCGGCGGCCCGGGGCCACCGGGTGACGGCGGTGGTCCGCGACCCGGCGCGCCACCCCGGCCTGGGGGCGCCCGGGGTGACCGTCGTCCGGGGCGACGTGACGGACCCGGAGTCGGTGGCGGCGCTCGCCGCCGGGCACGGCGCGGCCCTGCACGCCTCGGTCCGCCTCGACGTGCCGTCCGAGGAGTACTTCACCGCGACGGCGAAGGCGCTGCTCTCCGGGCTTCCGGCGGCCGGGGTCGGCCGGCTGCTGACGCTGGGGATCGCCACCACCCTGGAGGACGCGTCCGGCGTCCGGCTGATGGACGCGCCGGGCTTCCCGGCGCAGTGGCGGGCCTTCGCCCAGGGGCACGTGGTGGAGTTCGAGCTCCTCACGGCCGGGGCGGGGCCGGGGCTCGACTGGCTGATGGTGGTGCCGCCGCTGGACCTGGACGCGGCGGCGAGGCCCACCGGCGGGTACCGGACGGCGGTCGGCACGGTCGTCGACGGCCCCGGCCGCCTCGCGCACGCCGACCTGGCGCTCGCCCTCGTCGACGAGATCGAGACGCCCCGCCACAGCCGCGTCCAGCTGGCGGTCTCGGCGTGAGGGCGCGGAGGTCCGGGCCCGAAGGGCGGGGTCGGGCGCGGGTGCCGAGCCGGGTCACGCTCGGGTGCTGAGCCGGCTCAGGCCCTCGGCCAGCTCCTCCGGGTTCATGACCGGGGAGTAGTGGACCTTGGCGCCGAGCCTCATGAAGAAGGGCTCCGAGATGGCCGGCAGGTCGGAGGACTCGGTGAGGTCGAAGAAGAAGTAGCCGGTGCGACAGCCGTCCTCGACCGTGAAGAAGGCGGCCTCGGGGTGGATCCGCGTGATCGTCTCCTGCATGAGCCCCGGGATGCTGCCCTGCCTGATGGCCTCGTTGGAGGCCTCGGTGTCCATCTCGACCTTCAGCAGCATGCGCATGGCACAGCTCCCATCCCGGCCGGGCGGGGACGCCGTGCGGTACGCCCTCGGTCCACCCGGACGTACTCCCTTCCAGCGTCCTCCCGCCGCGGGGCGGGGGCCACTCGGCGGCCGGGGCCGGTGCCGACGCTGCTGCCGGGGGCCGGTGCCGCTGCCGGGGGGCCCGGGGCTCAGGCGGGCAGCGGCGCGGTGCGGACCAGGAGGTCGTCCATCGACAGGTCGAGGACGCCGGCGAGGGCGGCGACGGTGAAGAAGGCCGGGGTGGGGGCGCGGCCGGTCTCGATCTTGCGGAGCGTCTCGGCCGAGAGGCCGGCCGCCGCCGCGATCTCGACCATCGACCGCTCGCCGCGGGCCTCGCGCAGCAGCTGCCCGAGCCGCTCGCCGCGCTCGCGCTCTTCCGGAGTGAGGGGGGTGCGCACCATGTCCCCACCATACCCGCCCGCCCCCATTTTTATACCGGTATAGTAATGGGAATGGTAGAGATCAAGACCGACGAGAACATGGACGCGATGCGCGAGGCGGGCCGCGTGGTGGCCCGCGCCCTGGCGGCCGCGCGGGAGACGGCGGCGCCCGGGGTGCCCGTCACCGAGCTCGACCGGGCGGCCCGGGAGGTCCTCGCGGAGGCCGGCGCCGGTTCGCCCTTCCTGGGCTACCGGCCGGAGTGGGCGCCGACGCCCTTCCCGGCCGTCGTCTGCGTCTCCGTCAACGACGCGATCGTGCACGGCATCCCGGACGGCTCCCGGCTCGCCGACGGCGACCTGGTGTCGGTGGACTGCGGAGCGCTGCTGGGCGGCTGGGCCGGGGACTCGGCGGTGAGCTTCACCGTCGGCCGCGCCCGCGCCGGGGACACCCGGCTGATCGGGGCGGCCGAGGAGGCACTGGCCGCCGGGATCGCGGCCGCCGTGGTCGGCAACAGGATCGGGGACGTGGCGCACGCCATCGGCGCGGTGTGCCGGAAGGCCGGGTACGGCATCCCGGACGGCTTCGGCGGGCACGGCATCGGCCGCGCGATGCACGAGGACCCGGGCGTGCCCAACGAGGGGCGGCCCGGGCGTGGGATGAGGCTGCGGCACGGCATGGTCCTGGCGATCGAGCCGATGCTCATCGGGGGCGGCGGCGACGAGCACTACACGGCGCGGGACGGCTGGACGATCCGTACCCTCGACGGCTCCCGCGCGGCCCATGCCGAACACACCGTCGCCGTCACGGACGCCGGGCCGCGCGTGCTGACGGCCCTGTAGCCGCCGGCGGCGTCCCGGGGGCTGTCGGAGGCCGTTCGTAGACTCGCGCCATGACGGAGAGAGCGGAGCGGGACACCCTCGCGGCGGAGGCGCTCGCGGCGCTGTGCGAGCGCCTCGGCACGGCCGTGACCCTGGAGGCCGGGGAGGTGCCGACGCTGGTCTGGACGGACGGGCCGACCGCCGCCCGGGGCGAGGAGGCTGCCCGGGCGGTGGCGCCGGAGGCGGCCGCCCGGGCGGCGTTCCGGCGCGAGCTGTCGGAGCGGTCGGTCGCGCTGGGGGCGCTCCGCCTGGCCGCGGCCCCCAGCCCGATGCACTGCGGGCTGCCGGTGCCCGTGTCGCCGGCGTCCGTCGTGGCGCTGTGGCGGGACACGCCGCTGCCCGCGCCCGCCACCGCGCGCGAGGAACGGCTCGTCTACGCCCTGCTGTACGAGGTGCACGACGACCACCGCGCGAACCACGTGACGGCGCGGCAGATCTGCGACGGCCTCATGGTCCGGGGCGTCGCGGCGCTGGCGCGCCGGATGGGCCTGGAGGCGGCGGACGGCCCCTGAGGGGGGTCGCCCGCCGCCTGGCGTCACTTGTCCGGACGGACGACCATCGCCGAGCCGCCGCCCCGGCGGACGGTCTCGGCGGCGGCGATCCAGCGTCCGCCGGGGAGGCGCTGGACGCCCGTCGCGGCGCCGATCTCCGGGTTCTGCCGGAAGCCGTGCCCGAGCGCTTCGAGCCGGGCCCGCAGGGGGCTGTTCCAGAGGGCGGGTTCGAGCTCGGTCGTCGCCTGGTTGCGCTGGCTGGCGCGCGGGGCGGCGATGGCGTCGACGAGCGGCAGGCCCCGGTCGACGACGCCGGTCAGGGTCTGCAGGACGGTGGTGACGATGGTGGCGCCGCCGGGCGAGCCGAGGGCGAGCACCGGCCGGTCGTGCCGGTCGAGGACGATCGTCGGCGAGATCGAGGAGCGGGGGCGCTTGCCGGGGCCGGGCAGGTTGGGGTCGTGGACGGCGGGGTTCGCCGGGACGAACGAGAAGTCGGTCAGCTCGTTGTTGAGCAGGAAGCCGCGCCCGGGGACGGTGATGCCGCTGCCGCCGGTGGACTCGATGGTGAGGGTGTAGGCGACCACGTTCCCCCACCGGTCGGCGACCGTGAGGTGGGTGGTGTTCTCGCCCTCGTACGTCGTCGGGGCCGCCGTCCCGCCGGCGCCGCACGGCACCGGGTTGCGCGGGTCGCCGGGCGCGAGCGGGCTGGTGAGCGCGGCGTCGTCGCGGATCAGGCAGGCCCGGGAGTCGGCGTACCGCTGGGAGAGCAGGCCGCGGACGGGCACGGACTCGAAGGCGGGGTCGCCCACCCATCGGCCCCGGTCGGCGAAGGCGATCCGGCTCGCCTCGATGAAGCGGTGGAGGTAGCCCTCCTGCGGGGCGGCGGAGAGGTCCGTGGTCTCCAGGATGTTGAGGGCCTCGCCGACGGTCGTGCCGCCAGAGGACGACGGGGCCATGCCGTAGACGTCGAGGCCCCGGTAGGTGACCTTGGTGGGCGCGCGCCGGACGGTCCGGTACGCGGCGAGGTCCCGCTCCGTGAGGTCGCCGGAGCGGACCACGCGCGACGCGCCCTCGCGGACCGGAGGGGTGCGGACGGTCCGCACGATGTCACGGGCGAGCGGGCCCCGGTAGAGCGCCCCGACGCCCTCCTCGGCGAGGGTGGCGTAGGTGCGCGCCAGGTCGGGGTTCCGGGCGACCGAACCGACCTCGGGCAGCCGGCCGCCGGGCAGGAAGAGCTCGGCGGAGGCCGGGAAGTCGCGGAATCGGGCCTCGTTGGCAGCGGTCTGGGCGCGGTAGGTGGCGTCGACCGTGAAGCCCTCGCGGGCCAGCCGCTCGGCGGGGGCGAGGAGTTCGTCCAGCGGCTTGCTGCCCCAGGCGTCGAGGGCGGTCGCCCAGGTGGCGGGGGTGCCGGGGGTGCCGACGGAGCGCCCGCTGGTCATGGCCTCCTCGAAGGGCAGCGGGGCGCCGTTCTCGGTGAACAGGGCGGTGTCGGCGGAGGAGGGGGCGGTCTCGCGGCCGTCGACGGTGGAGACCGTGCGGCTCCGGGCGTCGTAGTGGACGAGGTAGCCGCCTCCGCCGATGCCGGCCGAGTAGGGCTCGGTGACGCCCAGGGCGGCGGCGACGGCGACGGCCGCGTCGACGGCGTTGCCGCCCCGGCGGAGGATCTCGATGCCCGCGGCGCTGGCGTCGGCGTCCACGCTGGCGACGGCACCGCCGTGCCCGACGGCCACGGGGACCTTGTCCGGTGCGACGGGCGCGACCGGCACGGCGGGTCCGGGCCCCGCGGCGGGTGGGATCGGTGGGGCGGTACGGGACGGGGCCGCCGCCCCCACCGAGAGCACCGTCGCGGCAGCCGCCGCGAACACCCCGTACCGGACCGTGGAGCGACGCATCCTGACCTCCCGTCAATGACCGTCCACGCAGGGTAACTTCTGTGGGCCCGGCCGTCAGGACCGCCTCCAGCCCGCCTCTCGAACGGCCACCCGACCGCCGCTAGCATGCGCCCCTATGGACGAGGACCTGCGCAACATCGTGCTCGGCGTGCTGGCCACCGGGCTCAGCGCCTCGCTGGGCTGGCTGACCCGGACGTACGTGTGGCGCCGGCGGCTCCGCCGCAAGCAGGCGTTCTTCGGCCTGCCCGGCCACGCGGAGTGCCTGCTCGTGGTGAACCGCGAAGCGGGCGGGGAGGGGGCGGTGCACCGCTTCGACGTCTTCGCGCTGCTCGAACTCGCCGCCCTGGTGAAGGACTGCGGGGCGCAGGCGCAGATCGTCCAGCACGACCGGACGCACCTGGGCTTCGGCGACCGCACGGAGTTCTGCCTCGGCGGACCGGGGTCGAACCGGCGGATGGCCGCCCACCTCGGCTCGCTGCTGCCCGGCCTCTCCATGCGGACCGAGCCGGACCCGGTGGAGGAGCGCGGCGTCATCGAGGTCGGCGGCGAGCGGTACCCCATGGACCCGGGGGCCGTGGAGTACGTGGTGCTGGCCCGGATCACGGCGGGCGAGGGCGGGCGGCCGGTCTTCCTCTTCTGCGGGCAGCGGGCGATCACCAACCAGGCGGCGACCCGCTATCTGGCCCGCCACCACGAACGGCTCGCCCGCACCCATCGCGGCGGCTCGTTCGTGCTGCTGCTGCGGGTGGTCAACTCGCAGGCGTACGGCCCCGACGTGGTCGAGCTGGTGGCGGACGTGACGCGGGCGGCGCTCAGGGCTCCCGCAGCCGTACCGGCAGCGACTTGATCCCGTTGATGAAGTTGGAGACGAGCCGCCGGGGCGGACCGGCGAGCTCGACACCCCCGCAGACCTCACGCAACTCCTCGTGGAACACCCGGAGTTGAAGCCGGGCGAAGTGTGCGCCGAGGCAGACGTGCGGGCCGTCGCCGAAGGAGACGTGGGGGTTGGGGCGGCGGCCGAGGTCCAGCCGGTGCGGATCCGGGAAGACGCGCTCGTCGTGGTTGGCGGAGCCGTGGAAGACGACGACCTTGTCGCCCTCGGCGATCCGGACCCCGGCGAGTTCGGTGGCGCGGGCGGCGGTGCGGCGGAAGGAGACCACCGGCGGGTGGACGCGCAGGAGTTCGTCCACGGCGGTGTCCGTGCCGACCTCGCCTCGCCGGAGCCTGCGCTGTTCGCCGGGGTCCTCGGCGAGGGCGAGGACCCCTCCCGGGGCGGCGGACCGCACGGTGTCGTTGCCCGCGACGGTGAGGAGGAAGAAGAACATCTCCAGTTCGGCGTCGTCGAGTTCGGTGGTGGCGAGGGCGGTCATCAGGTCGTCGGCGGGATGGGCGCGCTTGTGGGCGGCGAGCTCCTGCGCGTACCCGAACATCTCGGCGAGCATGGCCGGTGACCGGGGGTTGACGGGCGTGCCGTCGGCGTCGAGGACGGCGGGTTCGTCGGGGTCCTGGTAGGCGATGACCCGTTCGGTCCAGGAGTGCAGCAGGCCCCGGTCGCCCGCCGGCACGCCGAGCAGGTCGGTGAGGTTGAGCAGCGCGTAGTCGTCGGTGACCGTCCGGACGAGGTCGACCTCGCCGCCCGCCTCGCGGGCCGCCGTCAGCAGCTCCCGGGCCCTGGCCCGGGCGGTCGCCTCGAACCGGGCGATCCGCCCCGGCGTGAAGGCCCGGCCGGCCAGCCGCCTCAGCTTCCCGTGCTCCGGCGGGTCCTGATTGAGCATCATGCGCCGGATGAACGGCAGGTCGGCGGGGTCGGGGTCGCGGATCTGGGTGGCGCCGAGCCAGGAGGAGTACGTCCCCGCGTCCTTGAGCACCCGGACGACGTCGGCGTGCCGCGTCACCGCCCAGAAGCCGGGTCCGGCCGGCCAGCCGAGCACCGCCCGCTCCTCCTGCCGGGCGACCGGCGCCCGGTCGCGCAGCTCGCGAAAGGCGTCGTGCGGCGGCCCGGCGGCGTGGACGCGGGGGTCGAAGACATCGGGGAGGTCCGTCGGCTGCTTCACGGCTCCAGCCTGGAGCAGGGGTGAAGACGTGTCCATCATGACAGGTCAGAGCCGTTTTTCGTAGGACGGAACGCACAGTTCGCGCGCCTTGTCCGACCTGTCGGCGGACGCCCAGAATCTCCGCCATGACGCATCGGGGTGGAGCAGAGGACGCACGGGTCGTGGACGCGGACAAGGTCATGAGGGCGCGGGTGCTGCTGCTGGGGTCGGGAAGGCTGAGCGAGCACCAGGAAGTGGAGGCGTACCGGGTCCTGGCCCCGGTCAGCCCGGCCGTGTACGCGCCGAAGCTGGTGTGGCGGCTCGGCGGGGTACGGGCGACGACGCCGGAGCGGCGCGAGGAGCTGGCCCTGGAGGCCGTCGCGGTGGCGAGGCTGCTCGACCCCGGCCATCCGCAGCGGACGGAGGTCCTGTGCCAGGCACTCGGCCGGTACGGGTCCGAACTGCTCCGGCAGGGGCGGCGGGCCGAGGCGCTCGGGGTCTGTCGGGAGTCGGCCGCGGTGGGCCGGGAGGGGTACGAGCGGGGCCAGGTGGACCACCCCGCGTACGGGTCGGGCCGACTGATCACCGTGCTGTCCGAGGAGGGGCGGTACGCGGAGGCGCTGGAGGCGCGCGGCGACCGGACGGAGACCGACTTCTGGTCGGCGGTCGAGGGGTCGGCGCTGCGCGAGGCGGCGGGCCGGAGCGACGAGGCGGTGGCGGTGTTCGGGGAGTTCCTGGCGGAGAAGCGAACGGCGGCGGCCGAGGGGCGCACGGCCCTCGCGATCCTCGTGTGGTCGCTGCTGCGGCAGGCGGAGGTGCTGGACCGGGCCGGGCGGCCCTACGAGGCCGGGGAGCGCCGCCGGGAGGCCGGCGCGGCGCTGGCCCGACTGGCCGCCGGCGGGGAGCCGGTCTCCTGGAGCAACATCCAGGAATGGTGGGTGACGCTGTTCCTGCTGTCGGGCCGCCCCGACGAGCCGCCCGCCTCGGCCGGGGCCCCCGGCCCCTGCTTCGGCGAGGACGCGCGGCACTGGTCGCCCGACGTGCGGCAGGCGTTCGCGGAGTCGACGGAAACCCTTGAGGCGGAGAAGGCGGTCCTGGCGGAGCGGGCGGCGACCGATCCGGTCCGCCTGCTGCCGGCCCTGGTGACCGCGCACCGGCGCTTCACGCTCCGCGCGGCCCTGCGCGCCGCGCACCGCTCCCACCGCATCCTCGACGCGCTGCGCCCGGTCTTCGACGAGGGGGTGGCGCTGGGCCGCCGGCTCTCCCCGGCGGCGGAGGTCCGGGCGCTGACGGACCGGGCGTCGATGCTGCTGGCGGCCGGGGCGTACGGGGAGGCGCACGCGGACTTCGCGGCGGCGCAGTCGCTGCGGGCGGCGGCGGTCGGGGCACCGGCGCCAGCGCCTGCGCCTGCGACCGCGCCGCCGGCGGCAGCGCCCGCGCCCGTGACGGCCGGGTAGGTGGCTCGGGCCGGGGTCCGACACTCCCGCCGGGCCCCGGCCACGGGCCCGGGGCCGCACCCGCACCGCCCCGCACCGCCCCACGCCGCCCCGCACCGCAATCGTTACCCGCACGTAACTTACCGACCGGTTACCACGGGTAGCGCGACGCGGTTACCGTCGGGCCACCTCGCCGACCCCCATCGGCGACCCCCCATCGAGGAGTGGCCCGTGCGTACACCCCTGGCCCTCGCCGTCTCGGCCGCGCTGCTGGCCGGGACGGCCCTGTCGCTCTCCCCCGCCGCCCACGCCGCGGAGTCCGGCACGAGCGGCACGTCGATCCGGTTCGTCGACATCGCCGGAGACGGCGGCACCGTGCTCAAGGCCAACGTCGTCACGCCCGCCGGGGCGGACGGCTCCGCCCGCTTCCCGGTCGTCGTGCTGCCCACCAGCTGGGCCATGCCCCAGGTCGAGTACCTGGCACAGGCGCAGAAGCTCGCCGACTCCGGTTACGTCGTGGTGAGTTACAACTCGCGCGGCTTCTGGGAGTCCGGCGGGGAGATCGAGACCGCCGGACCGAAGGACATCGCCGACGCGTCGAAGGTGATCGACTGGGCGCTCGCCCACACCCCGGCCGACCCGGCCAAGGTCGGTATGGCCGGGGTGAGTTACGGCGCCGGCATCAGCCTGCTCGCCGCCGCGCACGACTCCCGGATCAAGGCGGTCGCCGCGCTCAGCGGCTGGGCCGACCTCATCGACTCCATCTACGGCGGCCGCACCCAGCACCTCCAGGCCGCCGCCCTGCTCGGCGGAGCCGGATACCTCACCGGCCGTCCGGGGCCCGAACTGGAGAAGATCCTCGGCGACTTCCTCTCCTCGAACCTCGACCAGGAGGACGAGATGATCGCCTGGGGGCGGCAGCGCTCCGCCGCCACCTACCTGGACCGGATCAACGCCAACGGCGCCGCGATCATGCTCGGCAACGCCTGGGGCGACACCATCTTCCCGCCCAACCAGTACGCGAGCTTCTACGAGAAGCTCCAGGGCCCCAAGCGCCTGGAGTTCCGGCCCGGCGACCACGCCACCGCCGAGGCCACCGGCATCCTCGGGCTGCCCAACGACACCTGGACCAGCGCCCACCGCTGGTTCGACCGCTACCTCAAGGGCACCGACAACGGCATCGACCGCGAGCAGCCGGTCCAGCTGAAGCCGCGCTCGGACGGCGGCTACGAGGGGTACGCCGACTGGAAGTCCGTGGGCGCGCACCGCGAGCGGACCGCGCTGGACGACTCCGAGCACGTCTGGGCCAACGTCAACTCCGGGGCCGACGGCGGCATCGTGCTGCTCAGCAACCTCCTCGACCAGCTGGCGCAGACCCCGCCGACCGTCTCCGTCCCGCTGCTCCCCCGCTCCTTCGCCGCCGTCTGGCAGTCCGGGCGGTACGACTCCGGCGCGGCGGTGCGCGGCACGCCGGTGCTGCACACCACGGTCACCCCGACCGCGTCGAGCGGCACCTTCGTCGCGTACCTCTACGACGTGGGCCCGCTGGGCGTCGGAAAGCTGGTGAGCAACGCCCCGTACACCTTCCACGGCAAGACGCCCGGCCGGCCGTTCGCCGTGGACCTGGAGCTGTTCTCCACGGCCTACGACGTCCCGGACGGCCACCGTCTCGCGGTGGTGGTCGACACCGTCGACCCGCTGTACATCGAGCACAACCCGGCCGGCGCGCAGCTGACCTTCTCCTCCCCCGCTTCCGATCCCTCGTACCTGTCGGTGCCGCTGCGGGAGGAGTGATCACGGCTGCTGCCGGGCCGGTTTCAGGCCCGTGCGGGGGCCCGTACGGGGGTCACTCGCGGCCCGGCAGCGTGGTCACCGGTGCGGCGGGAGCGACGTCCACCCCCTTGGTGCGGGGGTCGCGGCGCTCCCGTCGCGCGACCCAGGTCGCGAACCAGGAGAGCAGCATGCACATGCCGATGTAGATCGGCGAGATGACGAGGACGACCGGGATGAAGGGCAGGTCGTAGTCGAGGTTGGAGGCGATCAGCTTGCCCGCGTGGAGGAACTCCTCGTAGGTGATGAGATAGCCGAGCGAGGTGTCCTTGAGGGCGACCACCAGCTGGCTGATGATGGCCGGCAGCATCGCCCGGACCGCCTGCGGGACCAGGACCCAGGTCATGACCTGGGTCTTGCGCATGCCGAGGGCGTACGCCGCCTCGCCCTGCCCGCGCGGCACGGCGTGCACGCCGGTGCGGAAGACCTCGGCGAGCACCGAGCCGTTGTAGAGGGTGAGTCCGGCGACGAGCGCGGGCAGCGGCTGCACCTTGAGCGCCACGAAGATGAAGAAGATCATCACGAGGACGGGCATGGCGCGGAAGAACTCCACGAGCAGGGTGGCGATCCAGCGCACCGGCCGGTGGTCGGAGAGCCGCCCGGTGGCGAGGACCGCGCCGAGCGCCAGGGACAGGACGGCGGCGAGCGCGAAGGCCTTGAGCGTGTTGCCGAGCCCCTCCAGCAGCAGCTCCTGGATGCCCTCGTAGAGGAAGGGCCGCCACTTCACGGCGGTGAACTGCTCGGTGTCGAAGAGGAGATAGAGGATCCAGGCGGCGAGGCCGAGGATCACGGCGGTGGAGGCCAGGCCGTAGAGCAGGTGCCGGCGGCGGGCCTGGGGGCCGGGGATGTCGTAGAGGGCGCTGGCCCGCTCGGTCCCGCTCATCGGGCCACCCCCCAGCGCTTCTCCATCACGTTGAAGACCGCGCTGATGGAGAGGGTGATGATCAGGTAGCCGACTGCGATCCAGACGAAGGTCCAGATGATGTTGTAGCCGAGTTCGCTCAAGGTCTTGTAGGTGCCCAGGAGTTCGGTGACGCTGAAGGCGCCGGCGATGGCGGAGTTCTTGGCGAGGGCGATCAGGGTGGAGCCGATCGGCGGGATCACCGAGCGGAAGGCCTGCGGCAGGACGACCGCGCCGAGGGTCTGGGTGAAGCTCATGCCGAGGCTGCGGGCCGCCTCGCCCTGTCCGACGGGGACGGTGTTGATGCCGGAGCGCAGCGCCTCGCAGATGAAGGCGGAGGTGTAGCAGCCCAGCGCGAGGACGGCGAACAGCTCGAAGGGCAGGACGAGCCCGAAGCGGGGCAGGCCCAGCATCACCGCGAAGAAGAGCAGGGTGAGCGGGGTGTTGCGGAGGATGGTGACCCAGACGGTGCCGAAGACCCGGAAGGAGCCGACGGGCGCGACCCGGAAGGCCGCCATGAGGAAGCCCAGGACGAGCGCGAGCGCCGAGGCGTAGAGGGTGAGTTCGAGGGTGCCGAGGAAACCCTCGCCGTAGAGCGAGAAGTTCTCTGTCAGTACGTCCATGTCTGTACGTCCATGTCAGCGGTGGGGGTCCTCAGTCGGTCGGGTAGCGGTCGATGGGCGGCGGCGTCGGGGCCGGTACGCCGGAGAGGCCGAGGGTCGCGTCGTACGCCTTCTTCCAGTCGCCGTTCTTCTCGTGCGCGGCGATCGCGTCGTCGAGGGCGAGGCGGAGCGCGGTGTCGCCGCGCGGCACCCCGATCCCGTACGGCTCCTTCGAGAACGGCTTTCCGGCGAGCTTCAGTTCGTCGGGGACCTTGGCGGCGTAGCCCATGAGGATGGTGTCGTCGGTGGTGACGGCGTCGACCTGGTAGGTGAGGAGGTTGTCGACGCAGATGGAGTACGTGTCGTAGGCGACGAGTTCGGCCTTCGGGTAATCCCGCTGGATGCGCTGGTAGGGGGTGGAGCCGGCGGCGGAGCAGACGCGCTTGCCGTCGAGGTCCTGCGGTCCGTGGATGTCGTCCTCGTCGGTGCGGACGAGGAGGGACTGGCCGGCCTCGTAGTAGGGGCCGGCGAACCCGACGAGCTCCTTGCGCTTGTCGTTGATGGTGTAGGTGCCGACGTAGTAGTCGATCTGGCCGTTCTGCAGGGCGGTCTCGCGGTTGGCGGAGGCGATGGTGCGGTATTCGACGCCGGTCGCCGGGTCGAAGCCGAGGGAGGCGGCCATCATCTTGGCGATCTCGATGTCGAAGCCGGAGTAGCGGCCGGTGGCCGGGTCCTTCTCGCCGAGGTACGGCTGGTCCTCCTTGGCGCCGACGATCAGGCGGCCGCGTTTCCGCGCCCGGTTCCAGGTGGAGGAGTCCGGCAGTCGGACGTCGGACTGGATCCGGTAGGACGGGAGTTGGTCGGGCTGGGGGCCCTTCACGGGCGGGCTGCCGGGCCGGCCGCAGCCGGCCAGGAGGGAGCCCGCGGTGGCGAGCAGCAGGGCGAGGGCGAGGGCGCCCGGGCGTCGGTGCGTGCGCGGCATGGTTCCCACCCCGGTCAGTGCGAGAGGATCTTGGAGAGGAAGTCCTTGGCGCGCTCGCTGCGCGGGGCGGTGAAGAACTCCTCGGGGGCGCGGTCCTCCAGGATCCGCCCGTCGGCCATGAAGACGACGCGGTTGGCTGCGGAGCGGGCGAAGCCCATCTCGTGGGTGACGACGACCATGGTCATGCCGTCGTGCGCCAGTTGCTGCATGACCTCCAGGACCTCGTTGATCATCTCCGGGTCGAGGGCGGAGGTCGGCTCGTCGAAGAGCAGCGCCTTGGGGTCCATGGCGAGGGCCCGGGCGATGGCGACGCGCTGCTGCTGGCCGCCGGAGAGCTGGGCCGGGTACTTCTCGGCGTGGGCGGCGAGGCCGACGCGATCGAGGAGGGCGCGGGAGCGGCGGTCGGCCTCCTCCTTCCCGCGCCGGCGGACCTTGATCTGCGCCAGCGAGACGTTGGCGAGGACGGTCTTGTGGGCGAAGAGGTTGAAGGACTGGAAGACCATGCCGACCTCGGCGCGCAGCCGGGCGAGGTCCTTGCCCTCCTCGGGGAGGGGGCGGCCGTCGATGCGGATCTCGCCGGACTCGATGGTCTCCAGGCGGTTCATCGCCCGGCAGAGGGTGGACTTGCCGGAGCCCGAGGGGCCGATGACGACGACGACCTCGCCGCGGCCGACGGTGAGGTCGATGCCCTGGAGGACGTGCAGTGTGCCGTAGTGCTTGTTGACGCCACGCAGTTCGATCAGCGGATCGACGGTCATGCGCTGCCCTGCCCCATTTCTCAGCGGTGTGCCGATGCGGTGTGTCGAGACAGCGCAAACTATCCGCCGGGAAAAGGGACTTCACGCCCGACACGCCCGAAAGGGGTAATCGGGGATTAGCCGTATTTACGTCACTGCTCGGCGGCTTCGGCGTACACCTGGGAGAGTTCGGGAGCGCCGGTCATCGCCCACTCCACGCCGTACTCGACGACGGGGATCTCGCGTCCGGACTCCAGGACGACGACCGGACCGCCGTTCGGCCACACCTGCCAGCGGGCCCCCGGCACGGTCCGCACGATGACGGTGCCGAGGTAGAGCCCCGCGTCGTTGCCGAACCACGGCAGCTCCTCGGGGTCGTCGCGCCAGCGCGGCGGGAGCTGGTCCAGCGCCTCCAGCGAGCGCGGGCTGTCGTCGAGCTCGACGCCCGCCGCCTCCACCCGGGCGCGGAGCAGCTCGCACTCGGCGAGCAGCTCCGCCACGCCCTCGGGGTCCCGGTCGTACGCCGCGGCCAGCGGGGACGGCTCGGGCTCGTGCCGCTTGCGCCAGTGGCCGAGAAACGGGATGTTCATCGGAACAGCGTCGCACCGTCACCTGCCGGACCACCACCCGGCACGCGGAGATCGACGGGACCGCCCCGTCGGGGCGGCCCGGGTCAGAGGTCGAGGTCGACGACGACCGGCGCGTGGTCGGAGGCGCCCTTGCCCTTGCGCTCCTCGCGGTCCACGTAGCTGTCCTTCACGGCCTCGGCGAAGGGCTTGTTGCCGTACACCAGGTCGATGCGCATGCCGTTGTTCTTGGGGAAGGCGAGCTGGCGGTAGTCCCAGTACGTGTACGGGTGGTCGTACTTGAGGGGGCGCGGGACGACGTCGGCGAGGCCGGCCTCGCGCAGGCCGGCGAGGGCCGCGCGCTCGGGCTCGGTGACGTGGGTGGCGCCCTCGAAGAGGGAGACGTCCCAGACGTCGGTGTCGGTCGGCGCGATGTTGTAGTCGCCGAGCACGGCGAAGGGGCGCCCGCCGGCCGCGTCCTCGGCGACGGCCGCCTTCAGCGCCTCCAGCCAGCGCAGCTTGTACGCGTAGTGCTCGTGGGCGACCTCCCGGCCGTTCGGCACGTAGACCGACCAGACGCGGACCGGGCCGCAGGTGGCGGAGATCGCCCGGGGCTCCTGCACGCCGTCGTACTCGGGACCGCCGGGCAGGCCGGTGACCACGTCCTCGAAGCCGACCCGGGAGAGCAGGGCCACGCCGTTCCACCTGCCGGTGGCGTTGACCGCCGACTCGTAGCCCAGTTCCTTCAGCGCCTCGGCGGGGAACTGCTCGGCGCTGCACTTGGTCTCCTGGATGCACAGCACGTCGGTGCCGCTGCTCTCCAGCCAGGCCAGCAGCCGGGGCAGCCGGGCGGTGATCGAATTGACGTTCCAGGTGGCGATGCGCATGGGCCCCACCCTACTGGCGGGCACCGACAACGGCCCGGAGCCGGCTCACAGGCCGACGGAGGCGCCGGAGGCGAGCCGCTGGTGGTCGGTGCCGCCGAGCGCGCCGATCTGCCGGTCGTAGATCGGCCGGGCCAGGTCGGTGAGGAGCGCGTCGTGGATGTCGTACGCCCGGCGCGGCTTCACCTCGCGGACGTAGTCGATGACCTCGGAGATCTTGTTCCAGGGCGCCATCACCGGCAGCAGCAGGGTGTCCACCGGCCGGCCGGGGACGGTGAGGGCGTCGCCGGGGTGGAAGACGGCGCCGTCGACGAGGAAGCCCACGTTGGTGACGCGCGGGATGTCGGGGTGGATCACGGCGTGCAGCTCGCCGTGGACCTCGACGTCGAAGCCGGCGGCGGTGAAGGTGTCGCCGTCGCCGACGGTGTGGACGCGGCCGGGGTAGGCGGCGGCCAGCTGCTCGGCGACGCTGCGCAGGGTCCAGAGCTCGGTGGCCGGACCGGCGTCCAGGGCGGCGCGCAGCCGGCCCTCGTCGAAGTGGTCCGGGTGTTCGTGGGTGACGAGGAGGGCGTCCGCGCCGAGCACGGCGTCCTCCTCCGTGAACGTCCCGGGGTCGAGGACGAGCGTCCGCCCGTCCTTCTCCAGCCGGACGCAGGCGTGGGACTTCTTCGTCAGCTTCACGGCCTCACCCTACGCCGGGCGTGCGGGCCCGGCGTGGTCCGAAGGCCACGGCCTACGCGGGCGGCGTGGTCTCCTCGGTGATGATCCGGCCGACGGTGGCGAGGGCGGTCTCGGCGGCGGGGAGGCCGCAGTAGACGGCGGTGTGCAGCACGATCTCGCGGATCTCGGCCGGCGAGAGGCCGTTGCGCAGGGCGGCGCGGGTGTGGTCGGCGAGCGCCTCCCGGTGTCCGCCGGCGACGAGGGCCGTGAGGGTGACGACGCTGCGGGTGCGCCGGTCGAGTCCTTCCCTGGCCCAGACTTCGCCCCAGGCGTAGCGGGTGACGAGCTCCTGGAAGTCGGCGGCGTCCTCGTCGGCGAGCGCCCGGTCTACGTGGGCGTCGCCGAGGATCTCGCGGCGCAGCCCGAGCCCCTTCTCGTACGGGTCGGGCCGGCCGGCCGGGGTCTCCTCGCCGTCCTCGGGGGCCTCCGGGGCGGGCGCGGGCTCGACCGGGGCGGGGGCGGGGACGGGCGGCGGCACGGCCAGGGTGCCGCTGGTCTCGTGGGAGGTCGCCGAGAAGTGCTCCAGGAGCAGGTCGGTGACGGCGGCCGGCTGTTCGACGGGGGCGAGGTGGGAGGCGCCCGGGACGACGGCGAGCTTGGCGTCGGCGATGCCGGCGACGAGGGTGCGGGCCTCGGCGGGGCCGGTGACCCGGTCCTCGGAGCCGACCAGGACGAGCGCGGGCACCCCGATGCTGCCGAGGGCGGCCCGGACGTCGAAGACGGCGAGGGCCTCGCAGGCGGCGACGTAGCAGGTGGCGTCGGTGGTCCGCACCATCTGGACGGCCCAGTCGACGATGGCGGGCTGGTTGGCGGCGAAGTGCGGGGTGAACCACTGCTCGGGCGCGGTGCGGGCCATCGGCTCCAGGCCGTTGGTGCGGACCACGACCCCGCGCTGCCGGAACTCGTCGGCGGTGCCGAAGCGGGGCGCGGTGGCGACCAGGGCCAGCGAGGCGACCCGGTGCGGGGCGCGCAGGGCGAGGTCCAGGCCGACGGCGCCGCCGAGGGAGCAGCCGGCGTAGCCGAAGCGCTGGACGCCGAGGGTGTCGAGGGTGGCGAGGACCCGGTCCCCGAGCTCCGCGACGGAGGTGAAGGGCTGCGCGGGCGCGCCGCCGTGTCCGGGGAGGTCGAAGCGGACCACCCGGCGGTCCCGGATCAGCTCCGGGATCTGCCGGTCCCACATGTGGAAGGTGGTGCCCAACGAGGGGCCCAGGACCAGGACGGGCGCGTCCTCGGGCCCGTCGACTCGGTATTGCAGGGTGTTCGTCGGTGTCTCACTCACTCGCCCGACCCTCTCATCCCGCCGGATCCGGCACGCCGCCGGGGCGGAGTTCCCCGGCGCGCGCGGGAGCGGGATCAGCGGCCGCGGCGGACCCGGGCGGCCTTGCGGGCCTCGGCGAGCTTGCGTTCCTCGGCGGAGCGGCGGGACTCGTTCCTGGCGCGGCCGGGCTTGCCGGGGACCGTGCCGATGCCGCGGTACTGCGCGCCGCCGCGCTTGGGGCGCTCGGGGCTGGGCGCGCTGCCCTCGACGGGGACGCCGGAGGGGGCCTTGGCGCCGGTGATGCGGCTGAGCTCGGCCTCGCCGGAGCGGACCTGGGTGACCTGGGGCCGCAGTCCGGCGTCGGACATGAGGCGCAGGACGTCCTTGCGCTGGTCGGGCAGGACGAGGGTGACCACGGTGCCCGAGCCGCCGGCGCGGGCGGTGCGGCCGCCGCGGTGCAGGTAGTCCTTGTGGTCGGCGGGCGGGTCGACGTTCACGACGAGGTCGATGTCGTCGACGTGGATGCCGCGCGCGGCGACGTTGGTGGCCACCAGGACCGGCACCTCGCCGGTCCGGAACCGCTCCAGGGTGCGGGTCCGCAGCGGCTGCGACTTGTCTCCGTGCAGGGCGGCGGCCCGGACTCCGCTGCCGCGCAGGTGCGCGGTGAAGCGGTCGACGGCCGCCTTGGTCGCCAGGAACATGATCACGCGCCCGTCGCGGGCGGCGATCTCCGTGGCGGTGGCGAACTTGTCGGCGCCGTGCACCTGGAGGACGTGGTGCTCCATGGTGGTGACGGCGGCGGCCGAGGGGTCCACGGAGTGGACCACCGGGTCGTGGAGGTAGCGCTGGACCAGCAGGTCGACGTTCTTGTCGAGGGTGGCGGAGAACAGCATCCGCTGGCCCCCCTCGCGGACCAGGTCGAGCACCCCGGTGACCTGGTCCATGAAGCCCATGTCGGCCATCTGGTCGGCCTCGTCGAGGACCGTGATCGCGACCCGGTCGAGGCGCACGTCCTTGCGCTCGACGAGGTCCATGAGCCGGCCGGGGGTCGCGACGACGACCTCGGCGCCCTCGCGGAGCGCGGTGGCCTGCCGGCCGATCGACATGCCGCCGACCACGGTGGTCATCCGCAGCCGCAGCGCGGCGGCGTAGGGGGCGAGCGCGTCGGTGACCTGCTGGGCCAGCTCGCGGGTGGGGACGAGGACCAGCGCCCGCGGCTTGCGCGCCTCGGCCCGCAGCCCGGCGGTGCGCGCGAGCAGCGGCAGCCCGAAGGCGAGCGTCTTGCCGGACCCGGTCCGCCCCCGCCCCAGCACGTCCCGCCCGGCGAGGGCGTTCGGCAGGGTGGCGGCCTGGATCGGGAACGGGGTGGTGACCCCCTGGGCGGTGAGCAGTTCCCGCACCTCCGCGGGGAGCCCGAGCTCGTCGAAGGAGGCGACGGCGGGCAGGGCCGGGGTGTGGCTGACCGGCTGCGCGAAGTCGTCCTTGGAGACGACGGGGCGGGGGCTGTGGTCCGGGCGGGAGGAGCGGTTCATGAGGTCCATTGTGGGTCACCGCCGCCGTCCGGAGCCCCGGCGCCGTGAGGCGGGCGTCTCCACGGGCCCCGGGGCCGGGATCCGTACGGGCCGGGGTACGCCGGAACGGCGGGGGTCCCGGCACCGCCGGGGCCGGGGCGGCGGCGGGTCAGTCGGCGCGGCACCAGGCCAGGGCCTCGGCGCGGGTGGGGAAGAGCCGCCAGGTGCGGGGGCGGCCCTCGGCGGCCTCGACGAAGGGCCGCTGCGCGGCGACGGCGGTGCCGTGGCCGTGCTCGGCGAGATCGTCGAGGATCGCGGCCAGGCCGGCCGCCGATCCCGGCAGCACCGCCGTGACGCCCGTCAGGTCCAGGACGACCCGGCCCGGGGTGGCCGGGGTGATCTCCCGCACGGCCTGCACCAGCGCCTCGAACTCGGTGAACTCCAGGGTCCCCTGGGCGGTCACCACGCCGACGGGCCGCCCGTGGTGCTCGAAGCGCTCGGCGCCGGTCACGGTCGTGGCGCGCACTCCCGGGCCGTGCATGATGTGCAGCCCGAAGCGCTCCGACATGGCGCGCAGGGCCGCCACGCCGCGGACCGGGTTGCCGGACCCGTCCAGCGGAGGGCTGTGGACGGCGACGCCGAAGCGGGCCGGGCTCGCGGCGATGAGCCCGCCGGAGACACCGCTCTTCGCGGGCAGCCCGACGTCGAGGAGCCACTCGCCCGCGGCGTCGTACATGCCGCAGGTGGCCATGACCGCCAGGGTGCGGACGGCGTCGGGCTCGGAGACGACCTGGACGGAGGTGACGGGATTGCGGCCGCCGTTGGCGAGAGTCGCCGCCATCACCGCCAGGTCGACGACGGTGACCCGGACGGAGCACTGGCGGAAGTACGTGTCGACGGTCTCGTCCGGGTCGGCGCGCAGCGAGCCCGCCGAGCGCATCAGATAGGCCAGGGCGCGGTTCCGGTCGCCGGTCGCGGCCTCGCTGGCGTAGACGTCCTCGTCGACGTCGAGCGGCCGGCCGGCGAAGGCGGAGAGGTGGTCGAGGATGCGCCGGAAGCGCGCCGCCGGGCCGTCGGCGCGGACCAGCGCGGTGGTGGCGATCGCGCCGGCGTTGATCATCGGGTTGGCGGGGCGCCCGGTGCCCGGGGCCAGGCTGATGGCGTTGAAGGGGTCGCCGCTCGGTTCCGCGCCGACCCGGCGCAGCACCTCGTCGGCGCCGAGGTCGTCCAGCGCGAGCGCGTACACGAAGGGCTTGGACACCGACTGGACGGTGAACGGGAGGTCCGTCCGCCCGGCCCGGTAGACGTGCCCGGCCATGCTGACGAGGGCGATGCCGAAGTCGTCGGGGTCGGCCGTCGCCAGCTGGGGGATGTAGTCGGCGACCTGTCCGTCGCGCAGTCCGCGCATCCGTCGGTGGACCTCGTCCAGGGCGTCGGTCACCGGATCCATCGCATCGGGCCTTCCTCGGGGCGGGTGCGGACTCCAGCCTCCCCCGGGCCGGGCGCGCCCGCCCCTCCTCGGGATCCCGGGGAGGGCTCAGGGGCTGGTGGTGGAGACGGCGAAGACGCGGGGGAAGGCCGGGTCCGTGAGGTCGACGGTGAGGTCGGTGGACGGGCGGGGGTCCTCGCGGTCGACGGTGGTGCCGGACCAGCTCAGGCCGTCGGGGAAGGTCCAGCCGACGATGTCGGCGTCCCGGTCGGAGACGGTGATCCGGCCCGGGGTGAGCGCGGCGCGGCCGGTGCCGGACTCGGCGAGGAAGGTGTCGAGGCCGGTCGCCGTGGTGGTGAACCGCACGTACAGCCGGCTGGTCTTCCAGTTGCTGGTCTCGTAGTAGGCGACGCCGGAGGCGCCCGCCGGGACGGGGACCTCGAAGACCCGGCGCTTCATCAGCGAGGGCCAGTTGTCCTGGAGGCCGACGACGGAGGACTCGCGCTCCTTGTCGATGCCGCTCTCCCGGCTCTGCCCGGCGGAGATCACCAGATAGCCGGCGGGGATGCCGACGAGCAGCACGATGATGACCGCCGTCAGCCAGCGGCGGCGCAGCACCCGCCCCCGCTCCTCCGGCAGCCGCTGCCGGTCGGGGCGCTCCTCGGGGAGCCGCTCCTCGGGCGGGCTCGCGGGCTGCTGGTGGACGGTCATGAGCCGGGGTCCTCGGGGGTGCGGGGGGTGCGCCCGTGGGTGCCGGCGCGGAAGGCCTGCGCGTAGCGCTCGTACCGCTCGTAGCGCTCCACCCGGCGCCGGTTGGCGCGGCGGAAGCGGCGGGCGACGAGCCGGGCGAGGTCGGCGGCGCCGACCATGCCGGCCTCGGGGCCGAGCTGGGCGCGGGTGATCCGGGCCTCGGGCCGGTAGCCGCGGCCGGTGAGGTGGCGGCGGAAGGCCTCCCGGGCCGGGCCGATGAGCAGGTCGTCGGCGGCGGAGACGCCGCCGCCGATGACGAAGCAGGAGGGGTCGAGGGCGGCGGCGAGGTTGGCGATGCCGACGCCGAGCCACTGGCCGATGTCCTGGAACAGCTCGACGCACATGGCGTCGCCCTCGCGGGCCAGCTCGGTGATGAGGGGGCCGGTGATGTCGGGGACGCTGCCCTTGACCCGCTCGATGATGTTGTACGCGACCGGGGAGTCGGCGGCGGCCAGCTCGCGGGCCTCGCGGACCAGGGCGTTGCCGGAGCTGTACTGCTCCCAGCAGCCGCGGTTGCCGCAGGGGCAGCGGTGGCCGCCGGGCACGACCTGCATGTGGCCGAACTCGCCGGCGACGCCGAACTTGCCCCGCTTGACCTTGCCGTCCTCCAGGATGGCCCCGCCGATGCCCGTACCGAGGGTGATCATGACGAGGTGGTCCTCGCCGCGTCCCGCGCCGAAGCGCCATTCGGCCCAGGCGGCGGTGTTGGCGTCGTTGTCCACCATGACGGGGACGGCGAGCCGGTCCTGGAGGGCGTCCCTGAGGGGTTCGTTGCGCCAGGCCAGGTGGGGGGCGAAGAGGACGCGGGCCCGGTCGGCGTCGACCCAGCCGGCCGCGCCGATGCCGACGGCGTGCACGTCGTGCCGGTCGGAGAGGTCCAGGACCAGCTCGACGATGGTGTCCTCGACGACCTTGGGGCTCTTGGACTTGTCGGGGGTCTCGGTGCGGATCTTCTCCAGGATGGTGCCGTCGGCGTCGACGACGCCCGCCATCACCTTCGTCCCGCCGATGTCGATGCCCACCGTCGGCACCCGGGGAGCCGACAGGTGGGAGCGCCGCTCTCGGGTCCCGACGGTCCGCAGGACACCGCCCCGGGCGGCGGGGTCACGGTAGGTACTCATCGGCTCGATTCTGCCAGGAGGGACGTCGGGTCCGCGTGATGAAGGCCGGGGCGGGTCACGGTCCGGCGGGCCGCTCCAGCTCGTGGCGGAGGTCGTCGAGCTCGCTGCCGCCCGCCATCTGGCGGGTCAACTCGTCGAGCGTCACCGAGTCCTTGGTGTGGCTCGCGGCCATCACGCCGCGCTTGAGCAGCACGAAGCGGTAGCCGACGAGGTAGGCGTGGTGCGGGTTGTGGGTGATGAGGACCACGCCGAGGCCCTGGTCGCGGGCGGCGGCGACGTACTTGAGGACGACGCCGGACTGCTTGACGCCGAGGGCGGCGGTCGGCTCGTCGAGGACGAGGACCTTGGCGCCGAAGTGGACCGCTCGGGCGATGGCCACGCACTGGCGTTCGCCGCCGGAGAGGGTGCCGATGGGCTGGTCGACGTCGCGCAGGTCGATGCCCATGCGGAGCAGCGCCTCACGGGTGGTGGTCCGCATCCGTTCGACGTCGAGCCGCTTGAGGGGACCCTTGCCCTTCGTCGGCTCGGAGCCGAGGAAGAAGTTGCGCCAGACGGGCATGAGCGGGACGACGGCGAGGTCCTGGTACACGGTGGCGATGCCCCGGTCGAGGGCGTCGCGCGGGTTGGCGAGGGCGACCTCCTCGCCCTCGATGCGGAAGGTGCCGGCGTCGTGCCGGTGGAGTCCGGCGACGATCTTGATGAGGGTGGACTTGCCGGCGCCGTTGTCGCCGAGGACGCAGGTGATCTCGCCGGCCGCGACCTCCAGGGAGACCCCTTCGAGGGCCCGGATGTTGCCGTAGTACTTGGAGACGTCGTCGAGCTCCACCAGCGGGGTCGTCGTCGGTGCCGTCACTTGGTGGCCTCCACGCGCTTGCGGATCCAGGCGTTCAGGAGCGTCGCGAGGAGCAGCATCGCGCCCAGGAAGAACTTGAACCAGTCGGGGTTCCACTCGGCGTAGACGATGCCCTTGCTGGTCATGCCGAAGATGAGGGCGCCGACGGCGGAGCCGATGGCCGAGCCGTAGCCGCCGGTGATCAGACAGCCGCCGATGACGGCCGCGATGATGTAGATCAGCTCGTTGCCGACGCCCTCGCCGGACTGGACGACGTCGAAGGAGAAGAGCAGGTGCTGGCCGGCGACCCAGGCGCTGAAGGCGACGCCCAGGTAGAGGCCGATCTTGGTCCGGTAGACCGGGACGCCGACCGCGCGGGCCGCGTCGGCGCCGCCGCCGACCGCGAAGATCCAGTTGCCGAAGCGGGTGCGGAGCAGGATCCAGGTGGCGACGGCCACCAGGCCGAGCCACCACAGGATGGTGACCTTCAGCTCCACGCTCCCGACGGTGAGGGTCGAGGCGAAGACGGCGTGGGCGGAGGGGAAGCCCTCCATGTCGGCGATCGACTTGGTGGAGACGGTGCCGGTGATCAGCTTGGTGAGGCCGAGGTTCAGACCCGTGAGCATGAGGAAGGTGCCGAGCGTGATGATGAAGCTGGGCAGTTTCGTACGGGTCAACATGAAGCCGTTGAAGGCGCCGATGGCCAGCGTGACCAGCAGCGAGACGCCGACGCCGACCCAGACGTTCGCGGTCATCTGGTAGCTGAACATCGAGGAGACCAGCGCGGAGCTGGTGACCAGGACGCCGGCGGACAGGTCGAACTCGCCGCCGATCATCAGCAGCGCGACCGGGACGGCCATGATGCCGAGGGTGGAGGCCGCGTACAGGACGGTGCCGAGGCTGGCGGGGCGCAGGAAGCTGTCGGCGGCGACCGCGAAGAAGACGAAGACGGCGATCGCGCCGACGACCGAGCCCAGTTCGGGGCGGGCGAGGAGCTTCTTCAGCGGGGTGGTGCGCAGCAGGCGTTCGTCGACGTGGTCGAGGCCGTCGCCCGGCGCGGACGGGGGCGCGGTGGCGCTCATCGGGTCCCCCGCTCCGTGTACCGCCGGAGCTCCGCGGCCTGGTCCTTGGTGATGATCTGCGGTCCGGTGAGGACGGGCTTGCCGCCGCCGAGGACGTCGGCGTTGTAGCGGTAGAGCCAGAGCAGGTCGACGGCCTCGTACCCCTGGAGATAGGGCTGCTGGTCGACGGCGAAGCCGAGGGTGCCGGCCGCCAGGGCGGCGGCGACCTTGGCGTTGAGGTCGAAGGTGTCGATCTCGGCCTGGCTGCCGGCGCTCTTCGCGGCCTGGGCGGCGGCGTCGGCGAAGGGGGCGCCGAGGGTGACGACGGCGTCGACGTCCTTGTCGGACTGGAGCTTGGCCTCGATGGACGCCTTCACGTCGGGCATGTTGGTGCCGTCGACGTAGAGGTCGACCAGTTCGCCGTCGAAGGTCTCCTTCGTGCCGGCGCAGCGCTGCTCGTGGCCGACGTTGCCCTGCTCGTGCAGGACGCAGAGGGCCTTCTTCTTCCCGCGCCGGGTGAGTTCCTCGCCGACGGCCTGGCCGGCGACGGTCTCGTCCTGGCCGATGTGGGTGAGGGCGCCGAAGGCCTTGGACTGCTCGGCGCCCGAGTTCACGGTGATCACCGGGATGCCGGCCTTGACGGCCTTCTCCACGGAGGCCTTCATGGCGTCGGGCTTGGCGAGGGTGACGATCAGCCCGTCGACGCCCTTGGCGACGTACGAGTCGATCAGCTGCGCCTGCTGCTGCGCCTCGGCGTCGTGCGCGTACAGGAAGTTGATGTTGTCCTTGGCGGCGGCCTGTTCGGCGCCGTTCTGGACGATGTCCCAGAAGGTGTCCCCGTCGCCCGAGTGGGTCACCATCGCGAAGGTCCAGCGGGGGGTGTCCACGGCCGCCCGGCCCTGGGCCGCGGCCGCCTTGCGGGCGTCCTCGGCCCGCTTGCCGCCCGTGCTGCTGCACCCGGCGAGCGCTCCCGTGAGCGCGAGTGCGAGCACGGCGCCGATCGCGGCGCGTACCCCTCCTGTCCGAAGCCTGGTCACGAGGCCGTGCCCTCCTTTGTGTCCTTCTGCGTGCATTGCAGTATCGGTCATGCGGGTACCGCGGCTCGCCAGGGGGCCTACCCCGCACCGGCGCGGCCTACGTACGGACCAGCGGCGGGACCGCCTTGACACCGCCCGGCGGGGCGGCCCACGGTGGGGCCATGCGCATCGGACTGATCGGTACGGGCCGGATCGGGAGCTTCCACGCGGGGGCGCTCGCCCGGCATCCGGAGGTCGGCTCGCTGGTCGTCACCGACGCCGAGGCGGCGCGGGCCCGGGCGGTGGCCGCGGCCGTGGACGCCGAGGCCGTGCCCGACGTGGCGGCGCTGCTCGGCTCCGGCGTGGACGCGGTGGTGATCGCCTCGGCGACGGCCGCGCACGCGGAGCTGATCGCCCGGGCCGCGCGGGCGGGTCTGCCGGTCTTCTGCGAGAAGCCGATCGCCCTGGACGTGCCGGGCACGCTGGCCGCGCTCGCGGCGGTCGCGGAGGCGGGCACCGAGCTCCAGCTCGGTTTCATGCGCCGCTTCGACGCGGGGTACCGGGCCGCGCGGGAGGCCGTCCGCACGGGGCGGCTGGGCCGGCTGCACACGGTGCGGACGGTCAGCTCGGACCCGGAGCCGCCGCCGGCCGCGTATCTGCCGCTCTCCGGCGGCCTCTTCCGGGACTGCATGATCCACGACATCGACATGGTCCGCTGGGTGACCGGCCGGGAGGTCGTGGAGGTGTACGCGCGCGGCGCGGACGCGGGCCCCGCGATGTTCCGCGAGGCCGGTGACGTGGACACGGCGGCCGCGCTGCTCACCCTGGACGACGGCACCCTGGTGACGGCGACGGCGACCCGCTGCAACGGCGCCGGGTACGACGTGCGGATGGAGCTGGCGGGCGACCGCGACCAGCTGGCGGTCGGAGTGGACGAGCGCACCCCGCTCACCTCCCTCGAACCCCACTCCCCCGCGCCGCCGCCCAAGCCGTGGCCCGGTTTCCTGGAGCGCTTCGCCCCGGCGTACGAGGCGGAGCTGGACGCCTTCGTGCGCCTGGTGCGCGGCGGGGGCCCGAACCCGTGCGACGGGTACGAGGCGCTGGCCGCGCTGCGGGTCGCGGAGGCCTGCGAGCGGTCCCGGCGGGAGCACCGCCCGGTGGCGGTGGCGGACTAGCCGACCGTGCGGACGGTGCCCTGGGCGAGGGCGCAGAGGGTCTCGTCGCCCTGCTCGTCGACGGCGAGGAGTTCGCAGCGGACGACGGCCTGGCGGCGGCCGGAGTGGAGGACCTCGGCGCGGGCGCGGAGGGTGACGCCGACGGCGGGGCGGACGTAGTCGATGGAGTAGCCGGCGGTGAGGACGGACGCGCCGAGGACGGTGCCGGCGGCGAAGGTGATCGCGTTGTCGGCGGCGTAGGAGAGGACTCCGCCGTGGACGTAGCCGTTCTGCTGGCGCAGGTCCTCGCGGATCGGCAGTTCCAGGGTGGCGCCGCCGTCGCCGAAGGCGCGGACGTCGGCGCCGACGAGGCGGCTGAAGGGCTGGGCCCGCAGGATGTCCCGGGCCAGGGCGAGGGCGGCGTTGTCGGTCACCCGCGCCACCCTACTCGCCGGTACGCTTCGGCGGCTCGTGATCGAGGAGACCGGCGTCGTGGACGAGGAGGGCGATCTGGACCCGGTTGTTGAGGCCGAGCTTGGCGAGCAGCCGGGAGACGTACGTCTTCACCGTGGGGACGCTCATGTACAGCCGGTCCGCGATCTCGGCGTTGGAGGCGCCGCGGCCGACGGCGACGGCGACCTCCCGCTCGCGGTCGGCGAGCCCGGCGAGCCGCTCGGCGGCGGTGTCGCGCCGGGGCCGGGCCTCCGGCGCGCCGGCGACGTGGGTCATGAGCTGGCGGGTGACGGCCGGGGAGAGGACGGGGTCGCCGGCGGCGACGCGGAGGACGGCGCCGGCGATCTCGGCGGGCGCGGTGTCCTTGAGGACGAAGCCGGCGGCGCCGGCCCGCAGGGCGCGCAGCACCTGCTCGTCGGCGTGGAAGGTGGTCAGGACGATCACCTCGGGGGCGCCGGGGCGGGCGCGCAGCCGTTCGGTGGCGGTGAGCCCGTCGACGTGCGGCATGCGGATGTCCATGAGGACGACGTCGGGGGCGAGCCGGGCGACGAGGTCGGGGACCTCGGCGCCGTCGGAGCCCTCGCCGACGATCTCGATGCCTTCGGCGCCGCCGAGCATCAGGGTGAGGCCCGCGCGGACCAGGGGGTCGTCGTCGACGACGAGCAGCCGGATGGTCATGGGGGCCACGGTAGCCAGGCGGTGAGGGCGAAGCCGCCGCCGGGGGTGGGGCCGTGGTCGAACCGGCCGCCGGCGAGGGCGGCCCGCTCGGAGAGGCCGATGAGGCCCTGTCCGGAGCCGGGGACGTGCGGGACGGTTCCGGCGGGGGCGGGATTGCGGACCTCGACGGTGAGCCCGTCGCCGGGCCGGCCGCTCAGGGTGACGGTGACCTGGGTGCCGGGGGCGTGCTTGCGGGCGTTGGTGAGGGCTTCCTGGGCGATGCGGTAGACGGTGCGGCCGGTGGCGGCGGGGACGGCGCCGGGGTCGTCGACGGTGGAGTCGAGGACGACGCGCATCCCGGCCGCGCGGGACTCGTCGACGAGCTCGCCGAGGGTGGCGAGGGTGGGCTGCGGCCGGTCGCCGCCACCGCTCTCCTCGCCGGGCGCGCGCAGCACGCCGATGATCTCGCGCAGGTCCTGGAGGGCGTCGTGGGCGCTGTCGCGGATGACACCGGCGGCGCGGGCGACCTGCTCGGGCGGGGCGTCGGGGCGGAACTCCAGGGCGCCGGCGTGGACGCTGAGCAGGGTGAGCCGGTGGGCGAGGACGTCGTGCATCTCGCGGGCGATGGCCTCGCGGGCGAGCCGCTGGGCCTGGGCGGCCCGCAGCTCGGCCTCGGACTCGGCACGCTCGGCGCGCTCGCGCAGCGCCTCGACGAGCTGGCGGCGGGCCCGCACGAGCATGCCCCAGGCGACGACGAGGAGGGTGAGGGCGACGCCGAGGACGATCCCGAGGAGCCGGCCGGTCTCGGGGTCGGGCCGGACGAAGACGGTGGCGACGGCGCCGGCGAGGGCGAGCGCGACGATCCAGGCGAGGTCGCGGAAGGGGCGCCGGACGGCCACGCTGAAGAGGCTCGCGAGCATGGCCCCGGCGGCGGCCGGGACGAGCGCGCCGACGACCGCCAGGACGGCGGCGAGCGCCATCGGCCACCGGCGGCGCAGCCAGAGCGAGCAGCAGGCGAGGGCGCCGACGATCTGGTCCGTGAGGTTCACGGGGTCGCTGTTGTAGCGGGCGCTGGTGTCGATGGCGACCAGCCCGAAGAGGGCGGCGAGCAGGAAGACCAGGATGTCCACGACCCAGTCGCGGACGGTACGGCGCGGCCGGGCGCCCCCGGTCCCGGCCGGTTCGACCAGGTGGGAGGGGAGCAGCCAGCGCTGCCGGTCCGTTCGCGTCATATCCGCAATGTACGCAGTCGGGGCCCGCCGCACCGGTCCGCGGCGCCCGGCCGCTACCGAAGTCGCGCGGATCGATACTTCGGTCGCACGGGGGTGGACCGGTGGCCGACGCGGGGGGCCGTCGGGCGCGCCCATGATCGCCGTATGAAGCGATTCCTTGAGGTGGCCGGTTTCCTGCTCACGGTGTTCGGGGTGTGCGGGGTGGTGCGCGAGCTGACGGACGGGTGGTTCTCGTTCATGGGCGTGACCCGCTTCCTGACCGAGAACGTGTGGTTCCTGGAGGGCCGGGAGGTCTTCACGAACCTGGTGATCGCCGCGCTCGGCCTGGTCGTGATGATCGTCTCGGACCGGGTGGAGCGGAAGGCCTGACTCAGGCGCGGGGCGCGGCGTCCAGGTGCTCGGCGACGCGGCGCTCCGCGCTCGCGCCCGCGTAGACGGCTGCGCCCAGGGCGGCGAAGGGGACGGAGCCGCCGAGGAGCAGGGTCATGAGGGGCCAGTCGCGGCTCTCGACGCAGTCGTCGTCGTGCGCGTACTCGCTGGCGACCAGGGCGGGACACTCGCCGTCGTCGCCGTACGGCGTGACGAGCAGGACGGCGAACCAGCCCCAGAGCAGACCGGCCACGGCGAGCAGGAGGAGGCCGCGGCCCTGGGAGCGGCGGGCGCGGGCGAGGAGCGGGGACTCGGGGCGGGTACGGGCGTCGGCGGTTGGCATGATCACAACCTAGTGGGCGGCGGTGTCGGCGCTGCGGCGCCCCCAGGCGGTGCCCGCGAGCACCAGGACCGCTCCGGCCAGGCCGAGGGCGCCCGGCCGGTCGCCGGCCAGGGCGATGCCGGCGAGGGCGGCCCACAGCGGCTCGGTGCCGAGCAGCAGGCTGACCCGGGACGCGGAGGTGCGGCGGACGGCCCACATCTGCACGAAGAAGGCGAAGAGCGTGCAGCAGACGGAGAGGAAGACCAGGCCGGCCCACTCGCGGGGCCCGAAGTCGAGCGCGGCGGCCCAGGGGGTCGTCCCGCCCCCGGCGGCCGAGAGCGCCGCGAAGACGAGGACGGCGGTGCCGAGCTGCACGGTGGTCAGGGAGAGCGAGTCCGCCGACCGCACGGCCTTCGTCCTGGCCATGGCGAGGACGTGCACGGTCCGGGCCAGGGCCGCCAGGAGGATCAGCAGGTCGCCGAGGGAGGGCGCGGTGAACCCGGCGCCCTGGGTGAGCAGCACGACGCCGCCGACGGAGAGCGCGGCGGCGCCGAGGAAGCCCCGGGAGGGCGCGGTCCGGGTGACGGCGGCCTCGGCGAGCGGGGTGAAGATCATGGTGAGGCTGATGATCAGGCCGGCGTTGGTGGCGGAGGTGTGGACGACGCCGTACGTCTCCAGGAGGAAGATCCCGGCGAGGATCAGCCCGAGGAGCGCGGCGCCCCGCCACTGCGCGCCGGTGAGTGCCCGTAGCCCCTTCCACCCGGCGGCGACGAGGACGGGCACGACGAGCGCGAAGCGCAGCACGAGGACGGCGACGACGGTGTGGCTCGTGGTGATGCCCTTGGCCGCGAGGTAGCTGCCGCCCCAGAAGACGGCGACGAGCAGCAGCGGCAGGTCGGTGAGCCAGGCGCGGCGGCGGACGCCGAAGGGGACGGCGGCGGCGGGCGCCGGGGCGGACGGAGCGGCCATGGCGGTCCGGGTCTCCCACTCTTGTGCAGGGGTGGAGACGTCGGCGGCTCGCACACGGGAGGCTCACCGTACCCGGCACGGCCCGTGGTGACTACACCTTTCCCTGCCGCCCTTCCTCAGGCGTAACTGCCGTACGTGGGGCGGCCGGCGCGCTCGTACGTGTGGAGGGCGACGCCCGTGCCGGTGACGGCCGACTCGGTGAGCCGGAAGGCGGTGGGCCGGGCGCCCTCGGCGAAGAGCCGGAAGCCGGTGCCGAGGACCACGGGGAAGACGTGCAGGTGGAGGGTGTCGATGAGGTCGTGGGCGAGGAGGGTGCGGGCGAGGCCCCCGCTGCCGTGCATCTGGATCTCGCCGTCGAGGCGCTCCTTGAGCGCGGTGACCTCCTCGACGGCGTCGCCGCGCAGCAGGGTCGTGCCGTTCCAGCCGGCGGAGTCGAGGGTGGTGGTGACGACGTACTTGGGCAGGGCGTTGAGCTTGCTCGCGACGGGGTCGGCGGGGTCGTCGTGCTTCGGCCAGTACCCGGCGAAGATGTCGTAGGTGCGGCGGCCGAGGAGGAAGGCGGTGGGCCGGGTGAAGATCTCCTCGACGCGGCGGAGGAAGGTCTCGTCGCCGAAGGGCACGGACCAGCCGCCGTGCGCGAAGCCGCCGCTGCGGTCCTCGTCGGGGCCGCCGGGGGCCTGGTACACGCCGTCGAGGGTGAGGAACTGGGTCAGGCTGAGAGTGGCCATGGCGGTCGCCTTTCGGGAGTGCGGGGACGTCGTGTCCCATCCGTATCGACCCGGCGCGGATCCGAAACTCATCGGTCCGCGCCGCGGCGAGGACGGCGTCCGATGGCCGCCAGCGAGGGCGCCCCGCACCGAGTTTCCTTGAATCCGCAACCAGTTGTGACGGATCGAGGAGGCGGAAGCGATGTCCACGACGAGGATGGCCGGGACGGCGGCGCTGGTGACGGGCGGCAGCCGCGGGATCGGCGCGGCGACGGCGGTCCGGCTCGCCCGGGAGGGCGCGGACGTGGCCTTCACGTACGTACGGGACGAGGCGGCGGCGAAGGAGGTCGCGGCCCGCATCGAGGCGACCGGCCGACGGGCCCTGCCGCTGCGCGCCGACGCGGCGGACGCGGGGGACGCGGCGGGGGCGGTGCACCGGGCGGCGGACGACCTCGGCCGCCTGGACGTCCTCGTGAACAACGTCGGCGTCGGCGTCCTCGGCCCGCTGGCCGAGCTGACGCTCGCGGACGTGGACCGGGTGCTGGCGGTGAACGTCCGCGCGACCTTCCTCGCCTCCCAGGCGGCGGCGGAACGCCTGCCGGACGGCGGCCGCATCATCACGATCGGCACCTGCATGACCCAGCGGGTCCCCGGCCCCGGCGGCACGCTGTACACCCTGAGCAAGTCCGCGCTGGTGGGCCTGAACCGGGCCCTGGCCCGGGAACTGGGCGCCCGCGGCATCACCGCGAACCTCGTCCACCCGGGCCCGGTCGACACGGACCTCAACCCGGCGGACGGCCCGTACGCGGCGGGGCAGGCGGCCATGACGGCCCTGGGCCGCTTCGGCACCCCGGACGAGATCGCCGCCGCCGTCGCCTACCTGGCGGGCCCGGAGACCCGCTACGTCACGGGCACCGAACTCTCGGTGGACGGCGGCCACGCGGCCTGAAGCGGAACGCTGCCCGCGGGCGGGGCCTGGCGTGACGGGCCGGCGAGCGAGCCGAAGGGCGCGCCGGGGGAACGACGCCGAGCGCGCGCAGGCCCATGAGGAACGAGCGGGCCGAGCACGCTCGGGGTCGCGAGCCCGGCTCACAGCGCCCGGAGGCGACCCGAGCCTCTGAAAGAGGGGTTCGCGAGGGCGCACCGGTGCTGTCGGGCCGGTGCGCCCTCGCGGGCCGGGCGGGGTGTCGTGCCCGCCCAGTCTGGGATGGGCCCGGCGAGTGAGCCGAAGGGGCGCGCCGGGGGAACGACCCCGAGCGCGCGCAGGCCCGTGAGGAACGAGCGGGGCGAGCACGGTCGGGGTCGCGAGCCCGGCTGCGGCGCCCCGGAGGCGAACCGAGCCCAGGAAGGGGGGCCGTGCCCGCCCGGTCCTGCCGGGGGCCGGTCGGTGTCGGCCGGCTCGGCCCCCGGGGTCGTGTACGGGCTGCGTCAGCCGCCGAGCTCCTGGTGGCGGGCGGTGAGGCGGGCGGTGCCCGCCTCGGTGAGGGAGCCGTAGAGGCGGAGGCGGGAGATGCCGCCGTCCGGGTAGATGTCGATCCGCACGCGGGAGCCGACCGCCGGGGTGTCGAGGACGAACCGGTGGTTGGTGTCGGGCTGGAGGCGGGTCCGGGGCAGCACCTCGGTCCAGTCCTCGGAGCCCTCGGCGGCGACGGAGAGCGCGGCCCAGCCGGCGCTGTTGCCCTTGAGGTACGCGGTGTCGATCTCGACGGCGCGGATCGCGGACTCGGCGACGAGGGAGTAGCGGATCCAGTCGTTGCCCTTGTCGCGGCGGCGGCGGGTCTCCCAGCCGTCGTCCATCTTGCGGGAGCGGCCGGGCTGGATGGTGTTGGTGGCCGGCGAGTAGAAGCGGTCGGAGGCGTCCTCGACCTGGCCGCCGTTCTCCAGGGCGGCGAGGTCGAAGGTGCCGAGGACGTCCAGCCACGCCGGGTCGGGGGCGACCTCGCCGTACACGCGGAGGCGGGCGATGCCGCCGTCGGGGTGCTGGTTGACGCGGAGGTGGGTGAAGCGCTGCTCGACGTCGACGGCGAAGCCGTTGGCCGCGTGGCCGCCGATGGCGGTGCGCGGGACGAGGGTCGTCCACTTCACGTCCTCGGCGAGGAGGTCCTCGGGCGAGGGCGAGCCGGGTACGGAGGCGGCCTCGACGGAGACGGCCTGCGGGTAGTTGCCGCGGAAGTGGGCGGTGTCGACGACGATGCCGCGGATGACGCCGGGGGCGCCGAGCCGGACGAGGGCCCAGTCGTGGTCCTCGGCGGTGGGGTGCGGTTCGGCGGCGGAGACGCCGCGCCGGCGGCGGGTCTCCCAGCCGTCCATGATCTTGCCCTTGTGGCCGAAGTGCTCGGGGTCGAACTCGGCGGCCTCGGGCTTGAGGAGGTTCTCGCGCTCGGCGAAGAACTCGTCGTTGGCGGCGATGACGCCGGCGCCGAGGCGGCGGTCGGCGAGGTCCGCGTACTGGGTGAAGGGGAACTCGGCCGTGCGGTAGTCGGCGTACGGGTCACCGCCGCCGTACGGGCTGGCGTCGCCGGTGAAGGAAGGTATGCCGGTCACGGGTCAGTTGTTCCTTTCGAGGAGGCGGCCGGAGGGCTCGGCCAGGGTGCCGCCGTCGTTGATCTTGCGGCCGTGGAGCCAGGTGGACTTGACGACGCCGTGGAGGGTCTTGCCGGCGTACGCGGTGATGCGGTTGCGGTGCTGGAGGTCGGCCGGGTCGACGGTGAAGGTGGCGTCGGGGTCGAGGACGGCGAAGTCGGCGTCGCGCCCGGGCTCGATGGCGCCCTTGCGGTCGAGGCCGGCGAGGCGGGCGGGGCCCTCGGACATCCAGCGGACGACGTCGGTGAGGTCGAAGCCGCGGCGGCGGGCCTCGGTCCAGATCGCGGGCAGGCCGAGCTGGAGGGAGGAGATGCCGCCCCAGGCGGAGGAGAAGTCCGGCGTCTTGAGGTCGGCGGTGGACGGCGAGTGGTCGGAGACGATGCAGTCGATGACGCCGTCGGCGAGGCCCTGCCACAGCGCGTCCTGGTTCACGGCCTCGCGGATGGGCGGGCAGCACTTGAACTCGGTGGCCCCGTCCGGGATCTCCTCGGCGGTCAGGGTGAGGAAGTGCGGGCAGGACTCGACGCTGACCTTGACGCCCTCGGCCTTGGCGGCGGCGATGAGCGGCAGCGCGTCGGAGGAGGAGAGGTGCAGCACGTGGACGCGGGCGCCGAGCCGGCGGGCCTGGTCGACGAGGTTCGTGATCGCCGTGTTCTCGGCGTCGCGCGGCCGGGAGGCGAGGAAGTCGGCGTACTGGGACGAGGACTTCTGCGGGGCGGCGGCGAGGTGGTGGGGGTCCTCGGCGTGGACGATCATCAGCCCGTCGAAGCCGGCGATCTCGGCGAGGGAGCGGGCCAGCTGCTCCTGGTCGAGCTCGGGGAACTCGTCCACGCCGGAGGGCGACAGGAAGCACTTGAAGCCGTAGACGCCGGCGTCGTGCAGGGGGCGGAGGTCCTTGACGTTGTCCGGCAGGGCGCCGCCCCAGAAGCCGACGTCGACGTGCGCCTTGGCGCGGGCGACCTCCTGCTTGACGCGCAGGTTCTCCACCGTGGTGGTCGGCGGCAGCGAGTTGAGCGGCATGTCCACGATGGTGGTGATGCCGCCGGCGGCGGCCGCGCGGGTGGCGGTCCAGAAGCCTTCCCACTCGGTGCGGCCGGGGTCGTTCACGTGGACGTGCGAGTCGACGAGGCCGGGGAGGACGACGTCGTCGCCGACGTCCTCCAGGACCGCTCCGGCGGGTACCTCGGCGTCGTACGGCAGGACCGCCGCGATCGTTCCGTCCGAGACGGCGATGGCCGCCGGCCGTGTGCCCTCCGGGGTGATCACCCGAGTCGAGCGCAGTACCAGGTTGACGTCCACCATGCCCCTTTCCGTTCCGCTTCGGGGAAGCAGAAATTCAACGAACTGTTGAAGGAGTTTGCGGCCGGGACGACATGCCGTCAAGGGGAGGCCCCCCGGGGCGGCACCCGGCCGAACTCGCTTGGATGTTTCCACAAAGTGGAATCGATATTTCGTACAGTAGAAGGTAGCTCCGCACAGGCGGGGTGGTCCAGACCCGCGCCGAGCAGCCGCCGACAACGGACAAACACCCCGCTGACCGGCCGGTTCGCCGGGCCCCGCACACTGTGCCCGGCCCGGCGGCCCGGTAGGCTGCTGCCTTGCCCGCCTGCCCCGAAAGGACCGTTGACGTGCCGACGTCCAGCGCCAGCACCACCGACGCCGCCAAACCCGCCGCGAGCGGGGGCGTCCAGTCCCTTGAGCGCGCCTTCGACCTTCTGGAACGGATGGCCGACGCGGGGGGCGAGGTCGGGCTCAGCGAGCTGTCCGCGAGCAGCGGGCTGCCGCTGCCGACCATCCACCGCCTGATGCGCACGCTGGTCGCCTGCGGCTACGTCCGCCAGCAGCCGAACCGGAGGTACGCGCTCGGCCCCCGGCTCATCCGGCTCGGCGAGTCCGCCTCCCGCCTCCTCGGCACCTGGGCCCGGCCCTACCTGGCGCGGCTCGTCGAGGAGACCGGCGAGACGGCGAACATGGCGCTCCTCGACGGCGACGAGATCGTGTACGTCGCGCAGGTGCCGTCCAAGCACTCCATGCGGATGTTCACCGAGGTCGGGCGGAGGGTGCTGCCGCACTCCACGGGCGTCGGCAAGGCGCTCCTCGCGCACACGCCGGACGAGGAGGTACGCGCGCTGCTCGCGCGCACCGGCATGCCGGCGGCGACCGAGAAGACCATCACCACGGCGGACGGCTTCCTCGCGGCGCTCGCGGACGTGCGGGAGACGGGGTACGCCGTCGACGACAACGAGCAGGAGATAGGGGTCCGCTGCCTCGCGGTCTCGGTCCCCGACTCGCCCACGGCGGCGGCGATCTCCATCTCGGGCCCGGCGGGCCGGGTCACCGAGGCGGCGACGGAGAAGATCGTCCCCATCCTCCAGCAGGTGGCCCGCGAACTCTCCACGGCCCTCGCCAACACCGCGGCCAACGGCCAGGCCTGACACCCGGCCGCGCCCCCCGTTCCGTCGTGGGCGCACGTTTCTCCCCCCGGAGGGGTACCCCTCCGGGGGGAGAAGCGTATGCCCGCACGGGCGGGCGTCAGGCCCTGGTGGTGACCGTCAGGCGGCCGTCGTGGACCGTCGTCAGTTCGTCGGCGGCCGACAGGTGCGTCCGGTCGTGGGTCACCAGGACCGTCGCCGTGCCACGGGCCCGGGTCAGATCCGCGAGCAGCGCCACGATCGCCGCGCCCCGCTCGTGGTCCAGCGCGCTCGTGGGTTCGTCGACGAGCAGGACCGACGGCTCGTTCATCAGCGCCCGTGCGATGTTGACGCGCTGGCGCTGACCGCCGGAGAGCTGGTGCGGGCGGCGGTCGGCGCGGTCCGCGAGGCCGACCGCGTCGAGGAGCTCCCTGGCCCGGTCGCGTACCGAGGCCGGCGGGCGTCCGGCCAGGTGCGCCATGACCTGGAGCTGTTCGGCCGCCGTCAGCGAGGGCAGCAGGTTCGGCTGCTGGAAGACGATCCCGATCGAGGTGCGGCGCAGCTCCGCCCGCCCGGCCGCGTCGAGGCCCGCCGTGTCCGTGCCCGCGACGACGACCCGGCCCCGGTCGGGCGTGACGAGGGTCGCGGCGACGGCGAGCAGGCTGGACTTGCCGGAGCCGGAGGGGCCGACGACGGCCGTGAGGCGGCCGGCCGGGACGGTGAGGGAGACCTCGTCGAGGGCGGTGAGCCGCCCGTCGCCGTCCGGGTAGGTCAGGGTCACGGCATCGAGTGCGAGGCTCATCGGACGCTCCCGAGCGCGGTGAGGGGGTCGACGGCGGTGATCCGCCGGATGGACAGGGCCGAGCCGATCGCGCCGAGCACGATGATCACGCCGGCCGGGCCGAGGACGGTCAGCGGCGCGAGGACGAAGGGGACGTCGCCGCCGGAGACCAGCGCGCCGATGCCGAGGGCGAGCGCCGTGCCGAGCAGCGTGCCCGCCACCAGCATCAGCACCGCCTGGCCGAGCGCGTCGCGCAGCAGGTACGGGGTGGAGGCGCCGAGCGCCTTCAGGACGGCGACGTCGCCGCTCCGCTGGATCGTCCACACCGTGAAGAAGGCCCCTATGACCAGCGCGGAGATCGCGAAGAGGAAGCCGCGCATGAGCTGGAGGGAGCCGTTCTCGGCCTGGTAGGACCCTATGGCGGTGAGCGCGCCGTCGACGGTCCGCGCCTCCGTGCCGGCCGCCGCGTCACCGGCCGCCCAGTCGGCGCCGTCGCCGCGCAGCACGATCACCGTCGCCTGGTCGCCCGCCGCCGCGCCGCTCTGCCCGAGCTCCTGCCAGTCGCCGAAGGCGGTCCACACGACGGGCGTGTGGCTGTACGAGGCGTCCCCGGCGATCGCCGAGACGCGGGCCTCCAGCGGGCCGAGCCGGACCGTGTCCCCGGTCCGCGCGTCCAGTTCCTCGGCCGCCGACGCGGAGAGGACGGCCTCGCCGGGCGCCACGGCGGCGGGGGCGAGACCGTCGCCCGGCCGCGTGCCGAAGGCGGAGACGGCGGCCGTCCGCTCGCCCGCGACCGCGTTGAGGGTGCGGATGCCGAGCGGTGCCGCCGCCGTGACGCCGGGCCGCTCCGCCCACCCGGTCCACTGCTCCTCCGTCACCGTCGAGTTGGTGAAGGAGACGGACTGCCCGGCGGGTGGGGCGGCGAAGGCCACGCGGTCGGCGGGCAGGCCGGTGATCGCGGAGACGTTCTCCCGCGCGAGCCCGGCCGTGAGCCCGGACAGCAGCCCCACGAGCAGGGTGATCAGCACGATCACCGTGCCCATGAGGGCGAACCGCCCCTTGGCGAATCTCAGGTCTCTCCATGCCACGAACATGGGACCCAGCCTGGTGCCCGCGCCCGGCCGCGGGCATCGCGCCACGGATGGCTCCCCCTTCAAACTTTTGGTTGACCCCCGCGGGCCCCACCCCTGCCTACGCTGGTGGGGTCATGGAACCCCTCTGCTCCCTCCCACCCGCCCGGCGAAGCCTCACCCCCGTCCTCCGCGCCCTCCGGCTCTGCCTGCACCTGCTGATGGCGGGGCTGCTCGTCCTCGCCGCGGTGCGCGACCGCTCCACGGCGGGCACGGTCCTCGCGGCCGTCATGGGCGCCGTGTACGCGGCCGGGGCCTGGCTCCCCTCCGTGCGGCGCTCGCAGCGGGCTGCGGCCGGCTGGCTGGCGGTGCTCGCGCTGTCCTGGCTGGCGCTGCTGTGGACGACGCCGGAGGCCCTGTGGCTGGCCTTCCCGCTGTACTTCCTCCAGCTGCACCTGCTGCCGGCCCGCTGGTCGCTGCCGGCGGTGGCGCTGACGGCGGGCGCGGCGATCCTCTCGTACGTGGGCCACGGCGCCGCTCTGAACCCGGGGGTCTTCATCGGGCCGCTGCTCGGTGCCGCCGTCGCCGTGGCGACGGTGCTCGGCTATCAGGCGCTGTACCGGGAGAGCGAGCGGCGGCAGCGGCTGATCGAGGAGCTGATCACGACCCGGGCGGAGCTGGCGGCGGCGGAGCGGCACGCGGGGACGCTGGCCGAGCGGGAGCGGCTGGCCCGGGAGATCCACGACACGCTGGCGCAGGGGCTGTCGTCGATCCAGCTGCTGCTGCGGGCGGCGGAGCGGGCGCTGCCGGAGGATTCGCCGGCGGCCGGGCACATCGACCGGGCGCGGCGGGCGGCGCAGGAGAACCTCGCGGAGGCGCGCCGTTTCGTGCGGGCGCTGACGCCGCCGGATCTGGAGCACGGTTCGCTGGCGGCGGCCCTGGAGCGGCTGTGCGAGCCGGGCGCGGGGCCGCGGGTGCGGTTCTCGGTGAGCGGGACGCCGGTGGAGCTGCCGACGCCGTACGAGGTGGCGCTGCTGCGGATCGCGCAGTCGGCGCTGGGGAACACGGTGCGGCACGCCGCGGCCTCCCGGGCGGAGATCACCCTGTCGTTCATGGACGCGTCGGTGACCCTGGACGTCGTCGACGACGGCCGGGGCTTCGACCCGGCCTCCGTGCGCCCGTCCTCGGACGGCGGTTTCGGGCTTCCGGCGATGCGCTCGCGGGCGGAGTCGCTGGGCGGCTCGTTCACCGTCGAGTCGGCGCCCGGCCAGGGCACCGCCGTCGCCGTCTCCCTCCCGCTGCCCCTCCCCCTCCCCGCAGGAGCCGCCGTATGACGATCCGACTTCTCCTCGCCGACGACCATCCGGTGGTCCGGGCGGGGTTGCGCGCGGTGCTCGACACCGAGCCGGGCTTCACGGTGGTCGGCGAGGCGGCGACGGCCGAGCGGGCGGTGGAGCTCGCGGCGGCCGGGGGCGTGGACGTGGTCCTGATGGACCTCCAGTTCGGCGCGGGGATGCACGGCTCGGAGGCGACGGCGGCGATCACCGCCGTGCCGGACGGGCCGCGGGTGCTGGTGCTGACGACGTACGACACGGACGCGGACATCCTGGCGGCGGTGGAGGCCGGGGCCTCGGGCTATCTCCTCAAGGACGCGCCGCCGGAGGAGCTGGCGGCGGCGGTGCGGACGGCGGCGGCCGGCCAGTCGGCACTCGCCCCGGCGGTGGCGCACCGGCTGATGGACCGGATGCGGACGCCGGCGGAGGCGCTGACCAAGCGGGAGCTGGAGGTGCTCCAGCTCGTCGGCGAGGGGCTGTCCAACCAGCAGATCAGCAAGGTGCTGTTCCTCAGCCAGGCCACGGTGAAGTCCCATCTGGTGCACGTCTTCGCCAAGCTGGGCGTGGACTCGCGGACGGCGGCGGTGGCGGTGGCCCGTGAGCGGCGGCTGATCCGGCGGTAGCGCATGCCCCCCGCCGCGTGCCCCCGCCGCGTGTGCGCCGGTCAGCGCGGGGACGGCGGGCCGGGCGGGCCGAAGAGCTCGACGGCGTTGCGGACGCCGGTGAGCGCCTCGGAGAGGGCGCTGACGGAGCCGAGCGAACCGGCGACGAGGAGCAGGCTGCGGCGCAGCCGCCACACCTCGGGGGCGCCGCTGACGGCCATGGCGTCGAGCGCGGCGAGTTCGTCCTCGGCGATCTCGCGGTCGGCGAAGTCCACCCGGTGTCCGGCCAGTTCCCGCCGGAGCCGGGACACGGCGGACCTCAGTCCGGCCACCCTCGGGTCCACTGCCTCGCCGGTCACTCGCCTCTGCCCCACGCTCCGCAACACGGTCTCCCCCCACGCCGAGTCGTCCGTCCAGGTACCCCGGGACGGCGGTCGGGCGCCCGGAGTGCGGACAGTTAACTCCCCGGCCGCCCGGCGGGGAAGAGGCAGTGCCGCGCATTCATGCGACCGTGTCATTCCGTGTCATGCGGTATGCAGTCCTCCATGACGCACATGGATCCCCTGACTCCCGAGACCCTCGGAGCACCTCTCGTCGCCGGGCTGCTCCTCGCCGCCGGAGGTGGCCGCCGGCTCGGCGGGCGGCCGAAGGCGCTGCTGCCGTACCGGGGCCGGCCGCTGGTCGAGAACGCGGTGCGGGTGCTGCGCGAGGGCGGCTGCCCGGTGGTGCACGTGGTGCTCGGCGCCTCGGCGGAGCTCGTACGGGAACGAGCCGAGCTGCCGGGTTGCGTGGTGGTGGAGAACCCGGAGTGGGCGGAGGGGATGGGTTCCTCGCTGCGGGTGGGGCTCGCCTCGCTGGCGGCGGATCCGCGCGGGGCGGACGCGGCGCTGGTGTCGCTGGTGGACCAGCCGGGGATCGGCGCGGCGGCGGTGGCACGGGTGCGGGCGTACGGGGCGCGGGACGCGCTGGCGGCGGCCTCGTACGACGGGAAGCGGGGGCATCCGGTGCTGTTCGGCGCGGACCGGTGGGCCGGGATCGCGGCGGGCGCCGTGGGCGACCGGGGCGCGCGGGAGTATCTGGCGGCGCACCGGGAGGCGGTCGCGCTGGTGGAGTGCGCGGACGTGGCGGAGCCCTTCGACATCGACACGGAGGCGGATCTGTACCGGCTCGACGGGTGAGGAGGGCCCCGGGCGGGCACCTGGAGTAAGGGGGCTGGCACCCGGAGCCATGATCTGTCGACCCGAAGAATCTCGACATCAACAAACGATTGAACTTCCACCATGAGGAAACTAATATCCACTGCTTAGAAGCGCCTCATCCCTTGTGAGGGCGCTCGCGGCCGTATCTCGGCATCGCGGCACTCCGTGCCGTCCGTGACGCCCGGCGGCCGCCAGGCACCGCCCGTAGTCCGCTGAAGGAAGTGACAGTTCATGTCCGCACCAGCGCCGTCCCCCCTGGTCGTCGTCGACGCCGAGCCCCTGCCGCGCCAGGAGGAGGTGCTGACGGAGGCGGCCCTCGCCTTCGTCGCCGAGCTCCACCGCCGCTTCACCCCGCGCCGCGACCAGCTGCTCGCCCGCCGCGCCGAGCGCCGCGCCGAGATCGCCCGCACCTCCACCCTCGACTTCCTGCCGGAGACCGCGGCGATCCGCGCCGACGACTCCTGGAAGGTCGCGCCGGCCCCGGCGGCCCTGAACGACCGCCGCGTCGAGATCACCGGTCCGACCGACCGGAAGATGACGATCAACGCGCTGAACTCCGGCGCGAAGGTGTGGCTCGCGGACTTCGAGGACGCCTCCGCCCCCACCTGGGAGAACGTGGTCCTCGGCCAGGTCAACCTGATCGACGCCTACACCCGGAACATCGACTTCACCGACGCCCGCACCGGCAAGTCCTACGCCCTCAAGCCCGCCGAGGAGCTCGCCACCGTCGTCATGCGGCCGCGCGGCTGGCACCTGGAGGAGCGTCATCTCGCCTTCGAGGGACGCCCGGTGCCCGGCGCGCTCGTCGACTTCGGTCTGTACTTCTTCCACAACGCGCAGCGCCTGATCGACCTCGGCAAGGGCCCGTACTTCTACCTGCCGAAGACCGAGTCGCACCTGGAGGCCCGCCTCTGGAACGACATCTTCGTCTTCGCCCAGGACTACGTCGGCATCCCGCAGGGCACCGTCCGCGCCACCGTCCTCATCGAGACGATCACGGCCGCGTACGAGATGGAGGAGATCCTCTACGAGCTCCGCGACCACGCCGCCGGCCTCAACGCGGGCCGCTGGGACTACCTCTTCTCCATCGTCAAGAACTTCCGTGACGGCGGGCAGAAGTTCGTCCTCCCGGACCGCAACGCGGTCACGATGACGGCCCCGTTCATGCGCGCGTACACCGAACTCCTCGTCCGCACCTGCCACAAGCGCGGCGCGCACGCGATCGGCGGCATGGCGGCCTTCATCCCGTCCCGCAAGGACGCCGAGGTCAACAAGGTCGCCTTCGAGAAGGTCAAGGCCGACAAGGACCGCGAGGCCGGCGACGGCTTCGACGGCTCCTGGGTCGCCCACCCCGACCTCGTCCCGATCGCCATGGCCTCCTTCGACGCCGTCCTCGGCGACAAGCCCAACCAGAAGGACCGCCTGCGCGAGGACGTCTCCGTGGCGCCCGGCGACCTCATCGCCATCGACTCGCTCGACGCCAAGCCCACCTACGAGGGCCTGCGCAACGCGGCCCAGGTCGGCATCCGCTACATCGAGGCGTGGCTGCGCGGCCTCGGCGCCGTCGCCATCTTCAACCTGATGGAGGACGCGGCCACCGCCGAGATCTCCCGCTCGCAGATCTGGCAGTGGATCAACGCGGGCGTGGTCTTCGAGAACGGCGAGACCGCCACCCCGGAGCTGGCCCGCAAGGTCGCCGCCGAGGAGCTGGCCGCCATCCGCGCCGAGATCGGCGAGGAGGCCTTCGCGGCCGGCAAGTGGCAGCAGGCGCACGACCTCCTCCTCCACGTCTCCCTCGACGCGGACTACGCGGACTTCCTCACCCTCCCCGCGTACGAGCAGCTCGTCGGCTGAGCTCCGACACACCCCCGTACAGGGCCCGGCCCCCGGCGAACGCACAGCTCCGGGGCCCGGGCCCTGTCGTGTCACAGGGGAAGTGACGCAACCGAGATATGCAGCTACCTAGCGGTAATAAGCCGACGCGTGCGAGATTCCGCCATGCCACCGGCCGGCGGCTGTCCCCCACGTCACTGCGTACCGCAGGAGCACACAGCCATGCTCTCGACCCCCCACCGCGCGCTGCGCGCACTCCTGGCACTGTGTACCGCCGCCGGACTGGCCACCGCCGCCGCCCCGGCCGCCCAGGCCTCCCCCGGCACCGGCCCCACCGCCGTCGTCGCCATGGGCGACAGCTACATCTCCGGCGAGGCCGGCCGCTGGCTCGGCAACAGCCTCACGAACTCCGGCGGCCGCGACGGCACCGACCGCGCCTGGACCGGCAGCGGCTACGACCCGTCCCGGGTGTACGGCTCCACCGCCGGCGGCTGCCACCGCTCGGACGTCTCCGAGGTCAGGAGCGCCGGACCGATCGCGACCAACCTGATCAACCTGGCCTGCTCCGGGGCGACCACCGAGAACGTCATCCGCGCCTCGCAGGGTGGCCAGGCGTACAAGGGCGAGGCCCCGCAGGCCGACCGGCTGGCCGCCGTCGCCGCCGCGAACGACGTGAAGCTGATCGCCCTGTCGATCGGCGGCAACGACCTCGGCTTCGCCGACATCATCACCACCTGCGCCACCGACTACATCGTCTGGTACTCCTACTGCCACGACGACCAGCAGGCCGAGGTCGACGCCAGGATCGACGCCGTGATGGCCTCCGTCGGCAAGGCCGTCGACGAGATCCGGGCGGTGATGACCGGCGCGGGCTACACCGCCTCCGACTACCGGATCGTGCTCCAGTCCTACCCCTCGCCGCTCCCCCGCGCCGCCGAGAACCGCTACTCCGAGAGCGGCTGGTCGCGGACGAACACCGGCGGCTGCCCGTTCTGGAACAAGGACTCCGACTGGGCGCGGGACTCCCTCGTCCCGCAGCTCTCCGGGCGGCTGCGCCAGGTCGCGGTGGCGAAGGGCGCGCAGTTCCTCGACCTGAGGGACGCGCTCCAGGGGCGCGAGGTGTGCGCGAAGGCGAGCCGCCAGGTGACGGCGTCCCTGCCGCCGTCCGGGGCGTCCGCCGAGTGGGCGCGGTGGATCGACAGCCAGTCCACCCAGGGGCTCGTCCAGGAGTCCATGCACCCCAACGCCTACGGTCAGCAGGCCCTCGGGCGCTGCCTGGCGCTGATCCACGCCGTCCCGTCGGGCCACCGCGCCTGCCGGAACACGGCGGGCGCGGGGCCCTCGGGGATGTACCTCACGACCGGCTGACGCACCTCACGGCAGGCTGATGCCCAGCGGGCCGAGGACGCGTTCCGTGCCGTGCCGGTCGGCCTCGGCCATCGCCCGGACGAGGGCGGCCGAGCCGCCCGGCCAGTCCGCGGCGGCCGCGTCGAAGGCGGCCCGCCGGGACTCCAGCGGCCCCTTCTTCCCGGGCAGCCGGTCCAGCAGGTGCAGGGCGCGGGCGGAGGCCGGCACCTGGACCGGGTCGGCCTCCTCTCCTCGGGCGCGCAGCGCGTCCAGCGCGTAGGCGCCGACCACCGGGTCCCGCAGCGCGCCGCGCAGGGCGCCCGGCGGGGCGGTGGCGGTGTCGAGGAGCCCGAACAGGGCGCGTACGTCGGCCCCTTCGGCGGCGTGGGCGTGGACGGAGCCGACCGCGGCCAGCAGCTCCGCCCAGGCGTCGGCGGTGTCCCCGCGCGCGTGCAGCCAGTCGGCGAGCCCGCGCGCGGCGGGCGCCTGCGGCCACTGCGCGGCGGCGGCCACCAGCTCCGCGGCCGACCAGGCGACCGCCTCGGCGGCGGTGGGCGCGGCGACCCGGCGGACCCGCAGGAGGTAGCGGACGGTGGCGGCGCCGCGCGGGGTGAGCCCGAAGGCGTCGCCGGAGCGCAGCACGAGGCCGGTGGCGGCCAGCCGGTCGGCGACGGCGGCGAGTTCGCGGGCCGGACGCTCCAGGCGGGCCCGGTCGTCCTCGCCGAGTCCGGTGGAGCCGAGCAGCCGGACGAGTTCGGGCACGGGCGGGGTGACGTAGGCCCCGGTGGCCCCCTCGGGGACGGTGACGGGGACGTCCTCCAGGGCCGGGTCGACGGTCCAGTCCTCGTACTCGGCGGCGCGCCGGGCGATCGAGTCGGCGGCGCAGCCGCGCTGGTAGAGCGCGTACAGCAGGTGCGGGGCCTCGCCGCCGTAGGGCTCGTGCTCCTCCTCGGCCAGCTCCTCGACGGCGGCGAGCAGGGCGTCGGCGTCCCGCTCGGCGTCGCCCGCGGCGGCGGGCTCGACGGCGGCGGGGGGCGGGACGGGGATCGACGGGTCGCCGTAGTAGTCCATGTGCTCGTCGAGGAGCGCGTCGGCGAGCACCAGGTGGGGGAAGTCGTCGGGGCCGGGGGCGAAGCGGGCGTAGGCGCCGGTGAGCTGGTCGGCGAGGCCGGCGGCGGTCCAGCGGTCGAGGAGCGCGGCGGCGACCCGGCCGACGCCGGCGGCGACGGCGTGGTCGGTGAGGAGCGGCCCGGCGGCGGGCGGCTCCTCGGCGTCCCGTACGTAGGCGCGGGCGACGGCCTCGGCGAGCACGGTGTCGGCGAGCGCGGTACGGCCCATGAGGTCGGCGCGGAGGACCCCGTCGGGCAGCGGCGCCCCGTCGAGCGCGCCGATCCGCCGCCGGACGTCGTCGGCGTCGCCGAGGTCGGTGCCGACGCTCCGCAGCAGCGAGGCGTACCACCGGTACCAGGTGAGGTTCCCGGGGTCGGCCATGGCGCGCTCGAAGTCCCCGGCGCTCTCGTCGACGACGGCGGCGATCCGCTCGCGCAGCCCGCCGTCGAACCGTCCGGCGAGCTCGCCGACGACCGCCCGGTAGCCGGGCAGCTCGCCGGGGGCGACGTAGACGAAGGCGGGCAGGTCCTCGACGAGGAGGCGCCGCACCAGCTCCGGCGTGGGCTCGGGCACCCCGCTGGCCCGGTCGGCCCCGCGCAGCGCGAGAAGGCCGAGGACGACCTCGGCGGCCCGGCGGAACGCGGGATCACGGTGCTCCGGCCTGCCGTCGAGCAGCTCCAGGAACCTGTCCAGCCCGGTATTGGTGAGAACGGTCTCGGCCACGGTTCCAGGGTAGTTCGGGGGCACGGGGAACGGCCTGAGGGACACCAACCGGGGAGGGCGGGGCGGCGGCGGGCCCGGGTGTCCCCGTTCCCGGCCGTACCCGGCCGTACCCGGCCGTCCTCAGCGCTCCTCAGCTGTCCTCCGCCCTTCTTCGCCGTCCTTCGCCGGTACGAGCCGTGCGAGCCGCTCCGCCGTACGGGCGCGGTCCAGTGCCCGGCACAGGGCGACGCTGCCGGTGCCGGGGCCGTGGTCCGGCGCGTACCGGCCGAGGAGGGCGCGGTGGCGGTCCTCGGCGTGGGGGCCGTCGGCGCGGACGGCGAGGTCGCGGGCGCGGGCGAGGAGCGCGCCGACGGCCTCGTCCTCCGGCGTGGCGTCGGGGAGGGGTGCGCCGATCCCGGACGGCTCGGTGTCGAGCCCCCGGTACCAGGGGCCGAGCAGGAGCCGGTCCGCACCGGCCCGCGCGGCGAGGGCGTCGGTCGCCCGGCGGGCCTCCCGCACCGCGTCGAGGGCGGTCCGCGCCCCTTCCAGGGTGGGGGCGTGCGCGGGTTCGCCGTCGCCCCGGCCGGGCGGGGCGAGGGCGTCGAGGAGGTCCATGGCCGCGGCGAGCGGGGCCAGGTGGGCGCTCGCCCAGTGGGCGGCCCGGCCGAACGAATGCCCGGCGAGCCCCTCCGCGCGGTCCGCGAGCCGCGGCCGGCGCAGGTCCGCCCGCCAGCCGGCCAGCGCGCCGCGCACCGCGGCGGCGTGACCGGTCAGTTCGGGGGCGGGCGTGCGGCCGTCGGCGAGCTGCGCGGCGAGGAGGGCGCGGCGGCGCGGGTCCGCCAGGGTGTCGGGCGCGAGGCGGTGGACGCTCTCGGCGTGGGCGAGAGCGGCGTCGAGGGCCGCCGGACCGGGGGGTTGCGGCGTCACGTACCGGGCCAGGAGCGCGCCGTGGGTGCGGACGAGCGACCGCAGCCGGTCGTGGGCGGTGCTCCAGGCGAGGGCGAGGGGCAGCGTGTCGTACAGGTCGCCGCGCCAGGACCCGGCGGTGGTGAAGGCGCCGATGATCCGGCGGTCCGCGCGCACGGCGGCGGAGAGCAGGCCGCCGATGCCGCGCGCTCCCCCGGTCAGCCGGCCGACGATGTCGGGGAGTTCGGGAAGGGTGACGATCTCGGGCCGGAAGACGGCGGACGCGGCCGCCCCCGCCTCGGCGAGGCGGCGGGTGGCGTCGGCGAGCTCGGCGCGGGCCTCGCGGACCCGGGGCAGCACCCGCGGGTCCAGCCAGTGCTCCGGCGCCCGGTGCGGGGCCGCGGCCAGGTCGGCGAGGGCGATCAGCTCCTCGGCCTCCCCGGTACCGAGGGGTGCGTCACGGCCCAGGAGTGCGGCGAGGGCGCGGGCCCGGGCGTCGGCCTTCGCCAGGCGGGCCGCGAGGGCGCCGAGCCACGGGGCGAGGCCGGCGGCCCGGGCGCGGGTGAGGGGGGCGAGGTCGAGGGCCTCGGGGCGCAGCCCGGCGAGCGCCTGCTCGCCGGAGAGGAACCGGGTGACGAGGGACGGCGGCAGTTCGGCCCAGCGGGGGCCGGCTTCGGCGGCGGCCCGCTCCCGGGCTGCCCGTGCCTCGGCGCGGCGGGCGAGGAAGGCGCGGAGGGCGTCGGCGGTGACGCGCACCGCCGCTTCCTCGACCTCCGCGGCCTCCACGACCTCCGCGGCCTCCAGGACCTCCGACGCCTCCTCGACCTCCGCGGCCTCCTCTGCCGGCTTGAGGCCCTCCTTGAACCGTTCCGGGTCTGCGCCGCCACCGAGGGCGATCGGGTTCGTCACGCTGGTCCTGGTCGTGTCGTCTGTTCTCGGTGGCACCGGCCGTGCCGGCCCGCCACCCATCTTGATCACACGATCCTATGAGCCGCCTTCATGGCGCGTGAAGATCAGCGGACGGTGACGGTCCGTGGGGCGGAGAAGTCGCCCCACGTGCCGTCGGGGAGGCGGGCGCGGAGGGTGAGGGTGTAGGTGGTGCCGGGTTTCGCCTGGGCCGGGAAGGTGTAGGTGGCGCGGCCGGTGGGCGGGGCGGCGCCCCAGACGATGGTGGTGGCGAAGCGGCCGTCGATGTGGAGTTCGTGGTGGGTGACGGGGCCTCCGGTCTCGGGTGGGGTCCAGCTGAGGGTGATCTCGCCGTCGGCGGAGGCGGCGGCGAGGGCGCGCGGGGAGGTGTTGGGGGGCGCGCCGGGGGCGGGGGCGGTGGTGAGTTCGGCCGGGGGGCTGTCCGGGGAGGTGTTCTCGGCGGCGTCGCGGGCGCGCAGGGTGAGGGAGTAGGCGGTGCCGGGGCGCAGGCCGGTGAGGCGGGCGGTGGTGGCGGTGCCGGGGGCGGTGTGGATCCGGACGCCGGCCTGGTGGACGTCGTAGGCGGTGACGCGGGTGTCGTCGCGGGCGGGGGTCCAGGTGAGGAGGGCGGCGGTGGGGCCGTCGGGGGTGGCGCGCAGGGTGCGGGGGGCGGTGGGGGGTTCGCGGTCCTCGGCGGTGGCGCGCAGGGTGGTGGCGGCGACGGCGGGGGTGGCGGGCGAGGTGTTGCCGGCGGCGTCGCGGGCGACGACGGCGAAGGCGTGGCGGCTGCCGGGGACGAGGCCGGTGACGTCGGTCATGAGGGTGGTGGCGGGCAGGTCCTTGACGGGGCGGCCGTCCTGGAGGACCTGGTAGCCGGTGACGGCGCGGTCGTCGGTGGCGGCCTCCCACATGACGTGGACGGTGGTGGAGCTGCCGGAGGCGGCGGTGAGGCCGGTGGGGGTGGTGGGCGGGGTGGAGTCCGGAGGTTCGGCGCGGGCGCAGGCGCCGAGCGCGAGTACGAGCAACAGGCTTGCGGCGAGCTGACGTTGGGGGCGTCGCACGGGCCGGCCTCCATCTCCATCGGAAAGGTCCAGACCTATATGGCACGCAGAGGAAGGGGTGCGCAAGGGGGCGTTGTCGGTGGGGTGCGCTTCACTGGAACCGTTACTCTCCGTAGTCGATTCTTGGGGGGATCATGACGGACCGTTGGCTGTACGTGGCGCCGGCCGGGGTGCGGCGGCGCGGCTGGAGCGACGCGATGATCCGGGAGCTGCTGGGGCTTCCGGACGTGCAGGGGCGCGATCCGCGGCGGTACGCGCTCGCGCCGCTGCGGCTGTACCTGCTGGCGCGGGTGGAGGCGGTGGAGCGGACGCCCGAGTTCGCGGCGGCCTCCTCGTCCCTGGCGGAGCGGGGGCGCAGCACCGCCGTCGGGGTCCTGGCCGAGGGGCGGCGGGCGGCCGTCCTCGCGGCGATCCGGACCGAGCCGCTCCTGGTGCCGAGGCTGCCGGCGGCCGAGCTGGAGCGGCGGGCGGCGCGCCACCGGCGGCTGCTCACGGCGCGCGGGGCGGGCGGCGGGGGCGGCGGGGCCTCGCCCGGCTCCCTGGTGCGGTGGCAGGTGGGCTATCTGCGGCAGACGCTGGCGCGGTACGAGACGCTGCTCGACGGGCTGTACGGCGACACGGGCCGCCGCGAGGCCGAGCGGCTGCTGCGGCGCAGGCAGTACGAGGCGATCGCCGCCGCGTATCCGGCGCTGGCCCCCGAGTGCGCCCGGCGGATCGCCCTGGAGTCGCGGTGAGGGGACCGGGCGGCACGCCGCCGCCCCGGACCCCGCGGGGTGCGCGGGGTCCGGGGCGGGCGGGACGGATGCCGTGGAGGCTTCGGGTCCTCTCGTGGCTAGTGGACGTGGGCCGCCTTCGCGGTGCGGGTCTCGGAGATCTCGTCGCCCGGTTCCATCGGCGCGGTCACCTCGTCGTCGTCCGCGCGCCGGCCGAAGTGGTTGAAGACCACGTTGAGCAGGACGGCGGCGACACAGCCGGTGGAGATGCCGGAGTCCAGGATGATCTGCGCGGTCTGCGGGAAGGCGTGGTAGAAGTCCGGCTTGGTAATCGGGATGATGCCGACGGCCAGCGAGACGGCGACGATGAGGACGTTGTTGTCCTTCTCCAGGCCGGCCTTGACCAGGGTCTGGATGCCGCTGGCCGCGACCGAGCCGAAGAGGACGACGCCGGCGCCGCCGAGGACCGGGCGCGGCACCACCGAGATCAGCGAGGCCATCACCGGCGAGAGGCCCATCAGGACCAGCAGGCCGCCGCCGCAGGCGACGACGAAGCGGCTGCGGATCCGGGTCATGGCGACCAGGCCGACGTTCTGTGCGAAGGCGCTGCACATGAAGCCGTTGAAGAGCGGGCTGATCGCCGAGCCGAGGGTGTCGGCGCGCAGACCGGCCGCGATGGTCTTCTCGTCGGCGGGCCGCTCGACGATCTCGCCGAGCGCCAGCATGTCGGCGGTGGACTCGGTCATCGAGACCAGCATGACCACGCACATGGAGATGATCGCGGCGAGCGCGAACTGCGGGGCGCCGAAGTGGAAGGGGCTCGGGAAGCCGACGATGTCCGCCTCGGTCACCGGGGAGAAGTCGGTGGCGCCGAAGGGTATGGCGATCAGGGTGCCGAGGACCAGGCCGACGAGGACGGCGATCTGCTTCAGGAAGCCGCGGGTGAAGCGGCGCAGCAGCAGGACGATGGCCAGGGTGACGGCGGCCAGGGCGAGGAACTTGCCCGAACCGTAGTCGTCCGCCGCGGGGTTGGGGCCCTGGGCCCAGCCGAAGGCGACCGGCAGCAGCGAGATGCCGATGAGCGTGATGACGGTGCCGGTGACCACCGGCGGGAAGAAGCGCACGAGCCGGGAGAACCACGGCGCGGCGAGGAAGCCGAGCAGACCGGCGACGATGATCGCGCCGAAGATGACGGGCAGCGCGTCCGACTTGTCCTTCGTGGTGTCGATGATGGCGAGCATCGGGGCCACGCCCGCGAAGGTGACGCCGTTGACGAAGGGCAGCTTGGCGCCGATCTTCCAGACTCCGAGGGTCTGGAGGAAGGTGGCGAGGCCGGCGGTGAAGAGGCTGGCGCCGGTCAGGAAGGTGAGTTCGGTGCCGGAGAGGCCGACGGCCGCTCCGACGATCAGCGGCGGGGCCACCACTCCCGCGTACATGGCGGCCACGTGCTGGAGGCCGCTGGTGAACATCTTCAGAGGGGGCAGGGTCTCGTCGACCGGATGTCTGGTGTCGTCTCCGGGGTCGGTGGTGCCTGCGTCTTGTGCATTGCGAACCTGGGGCTCGTCGGCCACGGCGGTTCCTCCGGTCGGTTACACGTCGGCGGTGACGCGGGTGTCTGGGAGGTGGTGCGATGCGGTGCGAAGTGCAGGAGGTGCGGCTCGTTGCGGGGTGGTGCGGTGCGCCGGAGGAAGGGGTGCGGCGCGGGGACGGGGTGCCCGGTGGGGGTACGGGCGGGTGTGGCCGTCCCGGGCGGCGCCGTACGACGGGTGCGTACGGCGCCGCCCGGTCGGGCTGCCGCGGATCCCGCTCGGGTCCGCGGCGACCGGTCGGGGGCCGTCCCCCCCGACCGGACTCCGGGGGGAGGGTCAGGCCTGGGCCGCGATGCGGGCCAGGCGCTGGGCCTCCGTGCGCGCGTCGCGCGCGATGGTGTCCTCGTCGACGGTGAGCAGCCGGTTGTTCTCGACGATCTGCTTGCCGTTGACGAAGGAGGCGGTGACCGGGGCCGCCGCGCCGAAGACGATGGCGGTGACCGGGTCGGCGATCGAGGAGTGGCCGAGGCCGTCGATCTTCCAGAGGACGAAGTCGGCGAGCTTGCCCGCTTCGAGGGAGCCGATGTTGTCGGCGCGGCCGAGGACCTCCGCACCGCCGTAGGTGCCGAGGCGCAGGGCCTGGCGGGCGTTGAGCGCGGACTCGCGGTGGGCGCCGAGGCGGTTGATGAGCAGGGCGTTGCGGAGCTCGGTGTGGAGCTCGCCCGACTCGTTGGAGGCGGTGCCGTCGACACCGAGGCCGACCGGGACGCCCGCCTTCAGCATGTCGGGGACGCGGGCGATGCCGGCGGCGAGGCGCGCGTTCGACGAGGGGCAGTGGGCCACACCGGTCTTGGTGCGGGCGAAGGCGGCGATGTCGGAGTCGTTCATGTGGACGCAGTGCGCCATCCACACGTCCTCGCCGAGGAAGCCGGTCGACTCGAAGTAGTCGGTCGGACCCATGCCGAAGAGCTCGTGGCAGAACTTCTCCTCCTCCACCGTCTCCGAGCCGTGGGTGTGCATGCGCACGCCGAGGCGGCGGCCGAGGGCGGCGCCCTCGCGGAGCAGCTCGGTGGAGATGGAGAAGGGCGAGCAGGGGGCGACGGCGACCTGCGTCATCGAATCGAAGGAGGCGTCGTGGAACTTCTTGACGGTCTCCTCGGTCGCGGCGAGGGCGCCCTCGGTGGTCTCGACGGCGAAGTCCGGCGGCAGGCCGCCGTCCTTCTCGCTGCGGTCCATGGAGCCGCGGGCCAGGGTGAAGCGCACGCCCATCTCGGAGGCGGCGCCGATGATGGCGCCGGAGAGGTCGCCGGAGCCCTTCGGGAAGACGTAGTGGTGGTCCATGGCGGTGGTGACGCCGCCGCGGGCCATCATGGCGAGCGAGCCCTGGGCGGCGACGCGCACCATCTGCTCGTCGATGCGGGCCCAGGTCGGGTAGAGCGCGACCAGCCAGTTGAAGAGGTTGTGGTCGGTGGCCAGGCCCCGGGTGATCCACTGGTAGAAGTGGTGGTGGGTGTTGACCAGGCCCGGGGTGATCAGGTGGCCGGTGGCGTCGATCCGCCGGACCACGTTCTCCAGGTTCTCGGGGGCCTTGCCGGGGCCGAGGGACTCGATCCTGTTGTCGGCGACGACGAGGTAGCCGGAGGCGTACTCGGTGTCGTTCGCGTCGACGGTGGCGATCGCCGCGTTCTCGATGACGATGCGCTGGGCTGCCGAAGGTGCTGCCATGGCGGTGCTTCCTTCATTCCTCATGGGTGGGGTGGGCACGGCAGGACCCTAGGAGGATTTGAGTGCCGGGGCCGTCTGACGGCTCCGGGTGCCGAGATGGTGGAAGAAGAGGTTCAGCAGGACGGCGACGAGCGCGCCCGCGCTGATGCCGGATCCGAGCACGGTCTGTGCCCAGGCGGGGAAGCCGGCGTAGAAGGTGGGTGCGGCGAGCGGGATGATGCCCGCGCCGAGCGCGACGGCCACCAGGATGATGTTGGAGCTGTCGTCGAGGCCGGCCTCGGAGAGGGTCCGGATGCCGCTGACCGCGATCGAGCCGAAGAGGACGATGCCGGCGCCGCCGAGGACGGGCATCGGGACCATGGAGACGACCGCGCCGAGCACCGGGAAGGCGCCGAGCACCAGGAGGGCGCCGCCGGCGACGGCGACCACGTAGCGGGAGCGGACCCGGGTGAGCGAGACGACGCCGACGTTCTGCGCGAAGGCGGAGGTCGGGAAGCCGCCGAAGACGGGGCCGAGCAGGGTGGCGATGCCGTCGGTGCGCAGGCCCCGGGTGATGGTCTTCCCGTCGCTGGGGCGCTCGCAGATCTCGCCGAGGGCGAGCATGCCGGCGCTGGACTCGGTCATCAGGACCAGCATCACGATGCACAGGGAGAGGATCGCGGCGGGCTGGAACTCGGGAGCGCCGAAGGCGAAGGGAGAGGGCAGGGCGGCGACGGGCGCCTCGCGCAGGGCGGTGAAGTCCGCCATCCCGAAGGGGATCGCGGCGAGGGTGCCGATGAGCAGGCCGAGGAGCAGGGCGATCTGCTTGACGAAGCCGCGGCCGAAGCGCTGGAAGAGCAGGACGACGACCAGGGTGAAGCCGGCGAGGGCGAGGTACTTCATGGCGCCGAAGTCGGCGGCGGTCTTGTCGCCGCCCTGGGCCCAGCTGACGGGCACCGGCATCAGGGTGACGCCGATCAGGGTGATGACGACGCCGGTGACGAGCGGCGGGAAGAAGCGCAGGAGCCGGCCGAAGAAGGGGCCGACGGCGAGGCAGAAGACTCCGGCGACCATGACCGCGCCGTAGATGGCGGGGAGCTGGTGTCCGGGGGCGCTCGTCTCGGCGATGGCCAGCATGGGGGCGATGCCCGCGGAGGAGGCCGCGTTGACGAACGGGAGCCGGTTGCCGGCGAAGTTCCGGATGCCGAGGGTCTGCAGGATGGTGGCGAGACCGGCGATCAGGAGGCTGGCGGCGATGAGCCGGGTCATCCCGGCCGCGTCCAGGCCGACGGCCTGGCCGATGATGAGCGGAGGGGTGACGACGCCGGCGTACATGGCGGCGATGTGCTGGAGCGCCGCGGGGACGAGCCGCGAGGCGGGGAGTTTCTCGTCGACCGGATGGGCGGCGGCCTGGGCAGGGGCCTCGGTGGTCGACGGGGTGGAACACGGGCCTTCGGCGGACGCCGGCCCCTTTGCGGGCAGTGCCATGCTGGGTTCCCTCCGGTCTGGTGCCGGTCCCCGCCCGACTGCGGGCGGGCGGGGACCGGGTCACTCAGTGCCGCTCAGAGATGTGGTGCCACTCAGAGGTTGGTCATGTCGACCGGGATCAGCGCCTCGGCGCCGTCGCGCAGGACCGTGGCCTCGATGAGGCCGTACATGCGGTCCGCGGCGTAGTAGACCTCGTTGTCGTTCTTGAGCCCGAAGGGCTCCAGGTCCACCAGGAAGTGGTGCTTGTTGGGGAGCGAGAAGCGCACCTCGTCGATCTCCGCGCGGTGGTTGATGATCCGCGTGGCCATCTGGTACAGCGTCTGCTGGAGGGAGTACGAGTAGGTCTCCGCGAACGCCTCGAGCATGTGCTTCCTGGTCTGCTCGTAGGACCGCTCCCAGTTGGGCATGCGCTGGTCGTCGTCGGTCCAGTTGAACCGCCAGCGGCCGGAGACCTGGGTGGCCAGGATGCGGTCGTACGCCTCCTGGAGGGTGGTGTACTGGTCCTTGATGTAGCCCCAGAACTCCGAGTTGGTGGAGTTCATGACGACGAGGTCCTTGAGGCCGGAGATGACCTCCCACTTCTCGCCGTCGTAGGTGATCTGGGTGACGCGGGTCTCCTGGCCCTTGCGGGCGAAGGAGTGGTTGACCTCGTCGGCGCCGATGAACTTGGAGTTGGCGTCCGAGGAGGCGATGCGCTCCCAGGAGTACTCCTCGATCCGGATCCGGGCCCGCTTGATCGGCTCCTGGCTCGTCACGAAGTGGCGGGCGAGGTGGATGCCGAACTGCTCGGCGGACTCGATGCCGTACTCCTTGGCGAACGCGAAGACGGTGTTCTTCGTCGTGTCGGTGGGGAGGCAGTGGGCGTTGGAGCCGGTGAGGTGGACGTCGCTGAGGTCGCCGGAGAGGGCGACGGAGACGTTCAGGTCCTTGATGTGGTGGGTGGCGCCGTCCCGCGTGATCTTGACGACGCGGTTCTCTGCTTTGCCGTACTGGTTCTGGCCGAGAATCGTGGGCATGTCTGCTAGCTCCCTCGGTAAACGGAGTAGCCGAACGGGTTGAGCAGCAGCGGTACGTGGTAGTGCTCGCCCGGCGTGACGGCGAACGTGATCGCCACCTCCGGGAAGAAAGCACCGGCCGGACCGCTGTCCCGATTCGCGGGGGCGTCCTGCTGCGCCTCGGCTTGCTGGTTCTGCTTGCTCAGGAAGTACGCCTCGGTCTCGAAGTCGAGGCGTACGTGGGTGGTGCCGACCGGCAGGGCCGGCAGGTCCTTGCACCGTCCGTCGGCGTCGGTGGCCGAGCCGCCGAGCGCGACCCAGGCGGCGTCGGAGCCGGCGCGGGCGGCGAGGGTGATCGCCACGCCCTCCGCGGGGCGTCCGATGCTGGTGTCCAGGATGTGGGTGGACACCGAGGCCGTGGTGTCGGTGCTCATGCGGCGCTCTCTTCCTCTACGAGACGGGTGAGCCGGATGCGGTTGATCTTGCCCAGTTCGGCGCGGACGATCTCGCGCTCCTGCTCGGGCGAGTTGCCGATCCGGTCCTTGACCGCGTCGCGCATCTGCTCGCCGGTCCTGCCGGTGGCGCAGATGAGGAAGACGTGGCCGAAGCGCTCCTGGTAGGCCAGGTTCAGTTCGAGCATCTCGGCCTTGAGCTCGGCGGAGGAGCCGGCCATCCCGCTCTGCTCGCGGGTGGAGGTGGCGTCCCCTTCCTTCGGACGACCGATCGGCGGGTGGCCCGCCATCGCCTCGGCCAGGTCCTCGGCGGTCAGCTCGGCCATGGCGGCGTCGCCGGCGAGGAAGAGGGCTTCGGCGGTGGTGTACGGGCGCTGGGCGAGGATCTTGCTCCCCCACGCCGAACTGGAGCACACCTCGTGGAGCGCGGCGAGAGCCTCGCTGTCCGCCGAGGTGTTGAACCGGGTGAGGCCCGGTGTCGTACCTGAAGTCACGGGAAGCCTCCGTGGCTGTTTTTCGCTGTGCGTCGGACGGGCTGCGGATAGCTAACGCCCTCGGCAACAGGACGTCAACACTTTGTTGAAAACTCGGTGACACAAAAGCCGTCGTCCCGGCATGCGGACGACGGCTTGTGGCCATTCTTGATCAACTAGGCGTTCTTGGAGGCGTTTTCCCTGTTCAGGTAGTTGTAGACGGTGAAGCGGCTGACACCGAGTGCACCGGCCACCGTCTCCACTCCATGACGCACGGAGAAGGCGCCGCGCGCCTCCAGGAGCCGCACGACCTCCTGCTTGGCCTTGCGGTCCAGTTCGGCCAGCGGCATCCCGTGCCGGCGCTCCATGGCCGCGAGGATGCGGTCCAGGGAGTCCGACAGCTGCGGCAGCCGTACGGCGAGGACGTCCTCCCCTTCCCAGGACAGCACGATGTCATCGGCCGCGGCCTGAGCCGGCTCCAGCACTTCCGCGCCCATCGCGTCGACCAGCGGCTTCACCGCCGCCGCCAAGGGATGCTCGGTCACTTCTCGTCCTCCCCGCCCTCACCGATCACGTTGACCTGGAGCGAGACCCGGGTGGCACCGGCACCGAGCGCCTTGCGCAGCAGCTCGTCGACGGCGGTGAGGACGGCGTCGGCGCCGCCTTCCGCGGTGTTGCCGAAGGGGCCGACATCGACGGCGTCCAGTTCGGCCGACTGGATGACCTCACGAGCCACGACCGCGTGGGCCGGCGCCTCGTCGAGGTCGAACGGCTCGGTCGTGAACTCCACTCTCAAACGCACCATGCCCCCACGCTACGGCCCGGACCAGGGCCTGGGGAGCCCTGAAGTCGGAGGGAGCCCTTGACAAGCCGGGCACTCCACTTGCAACATTCCGTCAGACAGAAAACGACTTCCGCAATACGGAAGGAGCGCCGCCCCTCATGGGATACACGGACCAGCGCTTCGATGTGAACCTGTCGATCCTCTTCACGGAACTCCCGCTCCTGGAGCGCCCCGCGGCCGCCGCCGCGGCCGGCTTCACCGCGGTCGAGCTGTGGTGGCCCTGGATCGACACCGCCACCCCCGAGCAGAGCGAGCTCGACGCCCTCAAGAAGGCCCTTGAGGACGCCGGCACCCAGCTGGTGGGCCTGAACTTCTACGCCGGACAGCTCCCCGGCCCGGACCGCGGCGCGGTCTCGGTCCCGGGCGAGGAGTCCGACCGCTTCAAGGCCAACATCGACATCGCCGCGGACTTCGCCGCCTCGGTCGGCTGCAAGGCGCTCAACGCGCTCTACGGCAACCGCGTGGAGGGCGTCGACCCGGAGGCCCAGGACGCCCTCGCCCTGGAGAACCTGGTCCTGGCCGCCCGCGCCGCCGACCGCGTCGGCGCGATCCTGCTGATCGAGACCCTGAACAAGCCGGAGTCGCCGCTCTACCCGCTGGTGAGCGCCCCCTCCGCGATCGAGGTCGTCGACAAGGTGAACGAGGCCACCGGGCTCGGCAACGCCAAGTTCCTCCTCGACATCTACCACCTGGCCATGAACGGCGAGGACGTCAGCGCCGTCATCGCCGAGTACGCGGCGAAGACCGGCCACGTCCAGATCGCGGACATGCCGGGCCGCGGCGCCCCGGGCACCGGCGAGCTCCCGCTGGAGCAGCTCCTCGACGAGCTGAAGAAGGCCGGCTACGACGGCTTCGTGGGCCTGGAGTACAAGGCGGCCGACGCCGCCGCGTCCTTCGAATGGCTCGCCGCCGAGGCCCGCCCGGCCCGCTGACGCAGGCCCCCTCCCCGTACGACCTTGTTTTGAGAGGCACCCTCATGAGCAACCTTCCCAAGATCGCGTGGATCGGTCTCGGCATCATGGGCTCCCCCATGTCCGAGAACCTGATCAAGGCCGGCTACTCGGTCACCGGCTTCACGCTGGAGCAGGACAAGCTGGACCGCCTCGCCGCCGCCGGTGGCACCGTGGCCGGCTCGATCGCCGAGGCCGTCAAGGACGCCGACGTGGTCATCACGATGGTGCCCGCCTCCCCGCAGGTCGAGGCCATCTCCTACGGCCCCGAGGGCATCCTGGAGAACGCCAAGCAGGGCGCCCTGGTCATCGACATGTCGTCGATCACCCCGCAGACCTCGGTCGACCTGGCGAAGAACGCCAAGGAGAAGGGCATCCGCGTCATCGACGCCCCCGTCTCCGGCGGCGAGGCCGGCGCCATCGAGGCCGTGCTCTCCATCATGGTCGGCGGCGAGCAGGCCGACTTCGACGAGGCCCTCCCGATCCTGGAGGCCCTCGGCAAGGTCATCGTGCTCTGCGGCCCGCACGGCTCCGGCCAGACGGTCAAGGCGGCCAACCAGCTCATCGTCGCCGTGAACATCCAGGCGTGCGCCGAGGCCGTGGTCTTCCTGGAGAAGTCCGGCGTGGACCTCAACGCCGCCCTCGACGTCCTCAACGGCGGTCTGGCCGGCTCGACCGTGCTGACCCGCAAGAAGGACAACTTCCTGAACCGGGACTTCAAGCCCGGCTTCCGGATCGACCTGCACCACAAGGACATGGGCATCGTGACCGACGCCGCCCGCAACGTCGGCGCGGCCCTCCCGGTCGGCGCCGTGGTCGCCCAGCTCGTCGCCTCGCTGCGCGCCCAGGGTGACGGCGGCCTGGACCACTCGGCCCTGCTCCGCGCCGTCGAGCGCCTCTCCGGCGCCCAGGTCTGATCCACCGCCCCGGATCCCCGGGGCCCCAGATTTCCGGTCGGCGGCGGTGCTGACACCTGTCCTGTCGCGCCCAGGCGCCGCCGCCGACCGGAACACCACACTTCATTTTCAACAAACTGTTGACGTCGTGTTTCGAGCGAACTTACGCTCCACGGCATCGTCATCAGCAGGTTCCTGTACGGAAAGGCCACCATGTCGAAGCGCGTGCTTACGACCGAGTCCGGCGCCCCCGTCGCCGACAACCAGAACTCCGCCACCGCCGGCGTCGGTGGCCCTCTCCTCCTCCAGGACCAGCACCTGCTGGAGAAGCTCGCGCGCTTCAACCGTGAGCGGATCCCGGAGCGCGTGGTGCACGCCCGCGGCTCCGGCGCGTACGGCTACTTCGAGGTGACCGACGACGTCACCGGCTTCACCAAGGCCGACTTCCTCTCCGAGGTGGGCAGGAAGACGGAGCTGTTCATCCGCTTCTCCACCGTGGCCGACTCGCTCGGCGGCGCGGACGCGGTCCGCGACCCGCGCGGCTTCGCGGTGAAGTTCTACACCGCCGAGGGCAACTACGACCTCGTCGGCAACAACACCCCGGTGTTCTTCATCAAGGACCCGATCAAGTTCCCCGACTTCATCCACTCCCAGAAGCGCGACCCCTTCACGGGCAAGCAGGAGGCGGACAACGTCTGGGACTTCTGGGCCCACGCCCCCGAGGCCACCCACCAGATCACCTGGCTCATGGGCGACCGCGGCATCCCGGCCTCGTACCGTCACATGAACGGCTACGGCTCCCACACCTACCAGTGGACCAACGAGGCGGGCGAGGCCTTCTTCGTCAAGTACCACTTCAAGACGAACCAGGGCATCCGCTCCCTCTCCGCCGACCAGGCCGCCGAGCTCGTCGGCAAGGACGCCAACTCGCACCAGACGGACCTGCTCCAGGCCATCGAGCGCGGCGTGAACCCGTCCTGGACCCTGTACGTGCAGGTCATGCCGGCCGCCGAGGCCGCGGACTACCGCTTCAACCCCTTCGACCTCACCAAGGTGTGGCCGCACAGCGACTACCCGCTGCAGCGCGTGGGCCGCATGGTCCTCGACCGCAACCCGGACAACGTCTTCGCCGAGGTCGAGCAGGCCGCGTTCTCCCCGAACAACTTCGTGCCGGGCATCGGCCCCTCGCCGGACAAGATGCTCCAGGGCCGTCTCTTCGCCTACGCGGACGCCCACCGCTACCGCCTCGGTGTCAACCACACCCAGCTCGCGGTGAACGCCCCCAAGGCGACGGCCGCCGAGAACTACGGCCGCGACGGCGCCATGGCGACCCGCAACGGCTCGCGGTACGACAAGAACTACGAGCCCAACTCCTACCAGGGCCCGGCCCAGACCGACGCGCCGCTCTCCGCGCCGCTCGCGATCCACGGCTGGACCGGCACCCACGCCGCCCCGCAGCACACCAAGGACGACGACTTCTTCCAGGCCGGCGAGCTGTACCGCCTGATGTCGGAGGAGGAGAAGTCCCGCCTGATCGCCAACATCGCCGGCGGTCTCTCCCAGGTGTCCCGCGAGGACGTCATCGAGAAGAACCTCGCCCACTTCGCCGCCGCCGACGCCGAGTACGGCAAGCGCGTCGAGGAGGCCGTCCGCGCCCTGCGCGAGGACTAGTCGTCTCGAATTCCCAGACCGCGTACGGCATCTGACGGGAGGTCAATGTCGTACGCCGTCCGGAACACCGGCCCGGATGAGGGGTGGCCGGTGTTCATGGACAGCGTGAGGACCGCGGCGGCTGCGAGCCAGTGCGGTGGCCAGGACGCCCGACCCCCCTTCCAGACCTGAAGGAAGGGACCGGCCGGAGCGTCCGTCGGAGCCGCCGCGGTCCCAACGCCCTCCCCCACGGGAGCCCCCATACTCCGCCCGGCGGCGCGAACGTCCTGTCGCGCCAGCCTCGCACCGCCGGGCGGTCATCGACGAGAGCGCGGAACCAGGTTTACGGTCCCTGGTTCCGCGCTCTTTCGTCGTTCCGTACGCCGGCGCCGTCGTTCCGCACCCCGGGGCAGCGCATCGTTTCTGCGGTGAAGATCCGCACCCGCTCGGGGGAGCGCACCGCGATGCGCCTCCCGTGCGCCCCGCTTCCGGCGCTATCCACCCGTACGTGATCAAGAACCTGATGCGCGGGCTCGTCCCGCTCGCCCTCGTCCTGTCCCCGCTCGCCGCCCCCGCGCCCACCGCCTCCGCGGGCGTCCAGCTCTTCCCCGACGCGCTCGCCGAACTCACCGAGGCCACCGAGGACCCGGCCGGGTTCGAGGAGTCGGCGTTCCCGCACTGGGACAAGGGCCTCGACGCGGCCGACGACTGCGACACCCGCGCCGAGGTGCTCCTCGCGGAGGCCGTCGAGGCGCCCGCCGCGGGCGCCGCCTGCGCCCTGTCCGGCGGCAGGTGGACCTCGTACTACGACGGCCAGACCGTCACCGACCCGGCGCTGCTCCGCGTCGACCACCTGGTGCCCCTGGCGGAGGCCTGGGCCTCGGGCGCGTCCGGCTGGACGGCGGCGCGGCGGGCGAAGTACGCCAACGACCAGGGGGCCGCGGCCACCCTGGTCGCCGTCACCGCCCGCAGCCAGAAGGCCAAGGGGACCCAGGACCCGGCCGAGTGGGTGCCGGACGGGAACGCCGCGTACTGCCGCTACGTCGGCGAGTGGGTCGGCACCAAGCTGCGCTGGGGGCTGTCCGTCGACAAGGAGGAGATGGAGGCGCTCAAGCTGTTCGCCGACGGGCCGTGCGAGGAGACGGTCGTGCAGCGCTCGACAGCCCCGCGGTGAGCGCGGCGGTGACGGCGAGCGAGGCCACCGCGAGGAGGGCCATCGCCGTCGCCGGCGAGGTCAGCTGCGCGAGCCCGCCCGCCAGGGCGGCGGCGAGGCCCTGGCAGGCGAGCATCCCCGAGCCGTGCAGGCCGAGCGCGTGCCCGCGCGACTCCTCCGGGACGAGCGCGAGCAGTCGCTCCTGGTACAGCAGGCTCGCGCCGTAGCCGACGGCGGAGACGACGACGGCCGCGCCCGCCAGGACCGGCGGCAGCCCCGTACCGAGCGCGAAGAGGAGGTACGGGGCCGCCAGCAGGCCCTGGAGGGGCGCGGCGAGCCGTCCGCGCAGCCGCGGCGGCACGAACCGCCCGACGACCGTGTCCCCGGCGAGCATGCCGACGGCGGCGCAGGCGAAGAGCAGCCCGGCGCGGTCGGGGGCGTAGGGGACGAACAGCGCCTCGCAGCCGACGATCAGCCCGTTGGGCACCCAGAGGGCGAGGTAGAGCAGGCGGCGGTGGCGGTCGGCGAGGAGCCGGCCGTTGGCCCGCCAGGTCTCGGCGGCCGAGGCGCGGCCGGAGGCGCGGGGCGGGCGGGCGGTGAGCCCGAAGCGGTAGAGGAGCGCGGCGAGGAGGTAGAGGCCGGCGCCGGCGAGGAGGGTGCCGCGCGGGGAGAGCACGGCGAGCAGGACGCCGCCGGCGGCGAAGCCCGCGATCTGGCAGACGCCGACGGCCATGTTCGTCACGGCCCGCCCGAGCAGGAAGCGCTCGCGTGGCAGGATCTCGCCGAGCAGCCCGAGCCGCACCCCGCCGCCGAGCGACCCGACGACGCCGAGCACGGCGAGCAGCCCGAAGGCGGCGGCGAGCGGCACCCCCGGCACGGCCTGGACGGCCGTGCCCGCCGCGAACACGACGGCGACGACGGCGAGCGCGGTACGGGGCGGCAGCCGGTCGGCGGCGGAGAGCAGCGTGGTGGCACCGAGCAGCTGGGCGAGCGAGGGCCCGAACATCGCGAGCGCGCTCAGCAGCGCCGAACCGGTCGCGTCGAACACGAGCGTGGCGAGCCCGAGCCCCGCGACGGTCTGCGCGGCGGTCTGCGCGGAACCCGCGAGGAAGAGGGGGACGAATTCGGGGGTACGGAACAGGTCGCGGTAGCCCGCGGCGGCGGGCGCCTCGGAGGCGGAGAGGGGCATGCCGGGGATTCTGGGGAGGCCGGGACGCCCCCCGGTACTGTTTCGCGGCCGCGCGAAACAGTGGGCGCGGGGCGGGGTGAGCGGCCACGCTCGGGCGGCGAGGTCGAGCAGGGATTTGGCGGCGAGGTCGAGCAGGGAATCGGCCGCGGGGTCGAGCAGGGAATCGGCCGCGGGGTCGAGCAGGGAATCGGCAGCGACGACGAGCGGGGCAGTCCGCCGCGGAGGTCGCCTGCGGAGACTCGGCCGCGAGGACGAGCGGGGAAGGGACCGGGCATGGGGTGGTGGCGGATCGGGGCGGACACGCTCGCGGGCGGCCGGTTCGTGGTGTCGCCGCTCGCCGAGACCGTCGCCGCGCTGAAGGCGCTGCACGCCGGGCGGGCCGGGCACCCGGGCGAGCGGGGCTGGCTGGCCGAGCACCTGCCGGCCTACCGGGCGCGGCTCGCGGCCGAGCCACTCGACGGGCTGCTCGTCCGGGCGGCGATCAGCCCCACCTGGAACGCCGACTTCCTCACGCCCACCCCGCTGGGCGAGGGCGAGCGGTGCTTCGAGGAGGAGGTGGCGGTGGTCCGCGCGACCGGACAGCCGGCCGCCCTGGCCGATCTGGCGGTCTCGGTCGGCGGCCCGGTGCCGGAGCCGCTGGCCTCGGCGCGCGATCTGCCGGGGCGCCTCGCGGAGCTGCTGACCTGGGTGTGGCGGGAGACGGTGCTGCCGGAGTGGCCGCGGCGGCGCCGGGTGATGGAGGCCGATGTGACGGCCAGGACCGCACGCCTCGCCCGGGACGGCTGGGCGGCGGCCCTCGACGAGCTGTGCCCGGGGAAGATGCGGTGGCTGGGGAACGGCCGGCTCCAGGTCAACGCCCGTGACTATCCGCCGCGTTCGGTGGAGGGCGGCCGGCTGCTGCTGGTGCCGGTGACACCGGTGACGGGCTGGGTGTCCTGGGACGCGGAGCACCCCGGCGAGGAGCGGTACGCGATCGTCTATCCCTGCGCGGGAGTTCTCGCCGACGGCTCCGGCCCGGCGGTGCCGGAGGCACTCGGCGCGCTGCTCGGACCGGCCCGGGCGGGGGTCCTGCTGCGCCTCGCGTCCCCCTTGTCCACCAGCCAGTTGGTGGCGCTGACCGGTCAGGGCCTCGGGTCGGTGGGGCGCCATCTGAAGGTGCTGCACGACGCCGGTCTGGTGCGCCGCAGGAGGGCGGGCCGGTCGGTGCTGTACGACTGGACGGAGGCCGGCGCCGTCCTCGTACGGGCGCAGCGGCCGGGGCCCTAGAACCCCGCCCAGGCACGCAGGCGTGCGCCGAGGACGACGGCGTGCGCGAGGTCCGCGAGGGCGTCGGGGTCGGCGGGCACGCCCTGGCGGGCGAGGATGCCGGCGAGGGCGGCCCAGTGGGCGGCGGCGGCCTGCTCCCGGGTCTGGTCGCCGTAGGGCTCGTCGGGGCCGACGACCGTGCGGGCGTCGTCCTCCAGGGACGCGCGGGTGAGGTGGGTCCGGATGTCGCCGTCGCCGAGGACGCTCTCGTTCCAGCCGCGGTCGTCGAGGAGGACCAGGGCGCGCCCGTCGGAGAGTTCGGCCTCCAGGCGGGCGGAGACCGACAGCTGTCGGCGGGTGGTGTGGGCCTCGTCGAGCTCGACGTGGGTGACGAGGCGGGTGGGGACGGCAGGGGTCATGGTGTCCACGGTAGACGCCGCGTGCCCGGCCGGATGGAGCCGGCCGGGCACGTTTCGAGCGGGGACGGGAGCGTCCCGGGCGGGCCCGCCCGCCCCCGTCACGTGGACGACGGGGGCGGGCGGGAACCGGGGGCGGGCCCTCAGGGGCCCGGCGGTCAGACCGCGAGCGGCTTGATCGCCGTCGGGGCGTGGCCGGGCTCGGTGGCCAGGTCCTCGAACTCCGTGACGTCGCTCATGTCGACGGTCTTGCTCATCGCGATGTTGGTGATGCGCTCCAGGATCGCCTCGACGACGACCGGGACCCGGTGCTCGACGGCCAGCTTCTTGGCCTCCTCCAGCGCCTCGCCCAGCTTGTCCGGGTCGGTGACGCGGATGGCCTTGACGCCGAGGCCCTCGGCGACCTTGACGTGGTCGACGCCGTAGGCGCCGATCTCCGGGGTGTTGATGTTCTCGAATTCGAGGTTGACCTCGAAGTTGATGCCGAGGTTGCCCTGCGCCTGGCGGATCAGACCGAGGTAGGCGTTGTTCACGAGGACGTGGACGTAGGGGACCTTGTGCTGGGCGGCGACCGCCAGCTCCTCGATCATGAACTGGAAGTCGTAGTCGCCGGAGAGCGCGACGACCGGGGTCTCCGGGTCGGCGGTCGCGGCGCCGATGGCGGCCGGGATGGTCCAGCCGAGCGGGCCGGCCTGGCCGCAGTTGATCCAGTGGCGCGGCTTGTAGACGTGCAGGAACTGCGCGGCGGCGATCTGGGAGAGGCCGATGGTGGTGACGTACCGGGTCTCCGGGCCGAAGGCCTTGTTCATCTCCTCGTACACGCGCTGCGGCTTGATCGGGACGTTGTCGAAGTGCGTCCGGCGCTGGAGGGTGGCCTTGCGCTCCTGCGCGGAGGCCGCCCAGGCGGAGAAGTCCGGGAGGGTGCCGGCGGCCTTCCACTCCTTGGCGATCGCGACGAAGAGTTCGAGCGCGGCCTTGGCGTCGGAGGCGATGCCGAAGTCCGGGGCGAAGATCCGGCCGATCTGGGTGGGCTCGATGTCGACGTGGACGAACTTCCGGCCCTTGGTGTACGCGTCCATGTTGTAACCGGTGTGGCGGTTGGCCCAGCGGTTGCCGATGCCGAGGACGAAGTCCGACTCCAGGAAGGTCGCGTTGCCGTAGCGGTGCGCGGTCTGGACGCCCACCATACCGGCGGCGAGCTCGTGGTCATCGGGGATGGTGCCCCAGCCCATGAGGGTGGAGATGACCGGGATGCCGGTCAGCTCGGCGAACTCGACGAGCAGGTCGGAGGCGTCGGCGTTGATGATGCCGCCGCCGGCGACGATCAGCGGGCGCTCGGACTCCAGGAGGAAGGACAGCGCCTTCTCCGCCTGGGCGCGGGTCGCGGACGGCTTGTAGACCGGCAGCGGCTCGTACGTCTCCGGGTCGAACTCGATCTCGGTGAGCTGGACGTCCATCGGGAGGTCGATGAGGACCGGGCCGGGACGGCCGGAGCGCATCAGGTGGAAGGCCTGCTGGAAGACGCCGGGGACCTGCGCGGCCTCCAGGACGGTGGTCGCGGCCTTGGTGACCGGCTTGGCGATGCTGGCGATGTCGACGGCCTGGAAGTCCTCCTTGTGGAGCTTCGAGGTCGGCGCCTGGCCGGTGATGCACAGGATCGGGATGGAGTCGGCGATCGCCGAGTACAGGCCGGTGATCATGTCGGTGCCGGCGGGGCCGGAGGTGCCGATGCAGACACCGATGTTGCCGGCCTTGGCGCGGGTGTAGCCCTCCGCCATGTGGGAGGCGCCCTCGACGTGGCGGGCCAGCGTGTGGCCGATGCCGCCGACGTTCTTGAGCTCGCGGTAGAAGGGGTTGATCGCCGCGCCGGGCACGCCGAAGGCGGTGGTGACGCCTTCGCGCTTGAGGATCTCAACGGCCGCTGCGGCGGCGGTCATACGAGGCATGGGAGTGCTCCTGCTCGGCCGGTCGGTCGCAGGTTCCGGGCGGGCCGCCCGTCCCTGTTTCCGTAATGCGGAAGAACTGTTCTGCTATACGGAAGCAATGTAGGTGGGGGCTCGGGAAGCCGTCAAGGGAGCGCCCACCAGGCGGGCACCGGACCGGCACCGGACGGACCGCGGAGAGGCCCCGGAAAGGCACCGGAGAGGCCCCGGAGCCCCGGGCCGATGGCCGAAGTCGCACCCCCGCGCGGCCGGATTGGTGGACCATGGGCGCACGGGAAGAGGGGGTTCGGTGTGGGTGAGTCGGTGTCGGTGCGCTGCCCTGAGTGCCTGCGGAGCCATACGTACGCGCCGCCCGCCTTCCCCTGCGCCTGCGGGACCCCCGTCGTCCCGCCCGTCCTCCCGGACACGACCGCCGAACCCGTCCGGCACCTGACCTGGCTGGACGCGTGGGTGACCGTCCGCTGCGGCGCCTGCGGCCGCGAGGGCGAATGGCCCCGCCCGGAGCTGGGCTGCGCCTGCGGGGCCGTGCTGAGGATCCCGGTGGCCCCCGTCTCCGGCCCGGCGGGAGCGGGCACGGCGACCCCCGTCCCGGTACCCCCGAGGACGGATCCGGAGGAGGGGCACGCCTCCGGGACCTTCGGGCCGGAGGGGTACGGCTCCGAGGCGTTCGGACCCGAGGAGTACGGCTCCGAGGGGTACGACTTCGAGGCGCTCGGGCCCGAGGAGCACGACTCCGAGGGGTACGACTCCGAGACGTTCGGACCCGAGGGGCACGACTCCGAGGGGTACGACTCCGGGACGCGCGGGCCCGTCCCGTACGCGCCGGACGACTCCGCCGGCCCCGGGCCCGCCGCCGGCGACCCCGGCCTCTTCGCCGCCCTGGACGGCGAGGCCGGAGTGTTCGGCGAGGCGGGAGTGTTCGACCCGGCCGACGGGTTCGACGAGGCGGGCGCGGCCACGGAGCCGGGCACCGGGCCCGTCTCGGACTGGTTCGGCGCCCCGCCCCGGTCCTTCGCCGAGCGGTACCCGGCGCACATCCCTCCACCGCCGACCGCGCCCCGGCCCTCACCGGGACGGGGCGCGTACCGGCCCGTGACGATCCGGACGGCGCGGGACGCGGTCGCCGCGGCGGCGACGTACCTGCACTGGCTCGGCTTCCGGGAGATCGTGCAGCCGGAGGACCGGCACTCCCCCGGCGTGGACCTGCGCGGGCCCGGACTCGTCGCCCAGGTCGACCCCAGCACCCGGCCGGCCGGACTGCGGGCCGTGGAGTGCCTGTGGCTGAACGGCCTCAGCGCCTCCGCCGTGAGCGTCTTCTTCTCGCTCGCCGGCTACACCCCCGAGGCCCGGTCCCGCGCCGCCGAGATACGGCTCCCGCTCTTCGTCCTCGACCTCACCGGAACCCCGCAGCCCGTGAACGACGCCGCCGACGAACTGACCTCCGGCGGCGCCGTCTGAGCCCTCACGGGCCGATCGGGGATACGAATCCGGCCATCCACGCGTGATGATCACGCTCCCCCGGGCAGAACCCTCCTGGGGGGTGGACGGCATGGGAACGGGGACGGGGTGGTTCGTGGCGGCGGCCTGCGCCGCCTGGGCCGAGGTACTGGTCGCGGCGGTGCTGCTGCGCGTCCGGGGCGGGAGCAGCGGCGCCGCCCCCGGCGGCGCCCCGCCCGGCCCCGAGGCGCTGGCGCTGCTGCGCGGCGGACGGCGGGCCGCCGTGGCGGTCGCGCTCGTCGCGCTGCACCAGCGGGGCGCGGTCGCGGCGGGACGCAAACACACGGTTCGGGCCAACGGCGGGCCCGGGCGCACCCGGGACCCGGTCCAGCTCGGCGTCCACCGCTCGCTGCGCAACGCCCTCCCGCCCCGCGCGCTCGCCCTGCGCCCCGAGGCGCGCCGGGCGGTGGACGCGCTGCGGGACGACCTGGGGCGGGCCGGGCTCCTTCGCCCGCCGGGACGACGGCGCGCGGCCCGGCTGCTGCTCGCGGCGGCGCCGGCCACGCTCGCCGCGGGGCTGCTCGTCGCGGAAGCCGGGGCACAGGACGGGCCGGGGCTCGCGCTCGTCCTCGTCGCCGGGGTGCCGGTGCTCCTGGCCGTGGCCGCGCTGCTGCGGCTGCCGCCGGCCACCCGGGCCGCCCGGCGGCTCCTCGCCGAGCTGCGGGAGCGGCACCCGCTGCCGGCGCACCGGCGGGAGGTGACGGACGGCCGGCTGGTCCAGCTGTACGTGGCGCTGTACGGCGACCCGGCGCTCGCGCTGTTCCTGCCGCGCTTCTCCCGGGACGGGGGGCTGCTCGGCCATCGGGCCTCCGACGGGCGGTGAGGCCGGGCCATACTGTCGTATGCGCATCCGAGCGGCCGCACCGGCCGAACTCCCGCTGCTCCAGTCCATCGAGCGCGCGGCGGGCGAACCCTTCCGCACTCTCGGGATGACGGCGATCGCCGACGACGAACCCCTCCCCCTGGACGTCCTGGAGGGGTATCGCGCGGCGGGCCGGGCCTGGGTGGCGGTCGACGGGGCCGACCGTCCCGTCGCCTATCTGATCGCGGACACGGTCGACGGCGCCGCCCACATCGAGCAGGTCTCCGTCCACCCGGAGGCCGCCCGCCGGGGCGTCGGCCGGGCCCTGATCGAGCACTTGGCGGAGGCCGCCCGGCAGGAGGGCCTGACGGCCCTCACCCTCACGACCTTCACCGAAGTGCCGTGGAACGCCCCGTACTACGCCCGGCTCGGCTTCCGCCCCCTCACCGACACCGACCCCGCCCTCACCGAGGGCCTCCGGGAGATCAGCCGCGCCGAGGCCGCCCACGGCCTGGCGGCCTGGCCCCGCGTCTGCATGCGCCGGGAGCTGGCGCAGGGGTCCTAGGCCGTCTCTTCCGGATCAGGCCGGGCTCGCGACTCCCCCAGCTACCGCTGGGAGGTGCCCCCATACGCACGCACGCTCGCCGCGTTGTCGTCGGTCGCCGATGTCCCCCAGCTACCGCTGGGAGGTGCCCCCACCGCATGGACTCCCTCCTCCGCCTTGCGACCGCACGCACCAGACGCCGCTCCCTGATCCGGCCCGATCCGGAAGAAACGGCCTAGGCGCGCCCGGACACCGGGACGCCGTAGCGCTCGCGGAGTTCCACCTTGCGGACCTTGCCGCTGACCGTCATCGGGAACTCGGTGAGGATCTCGACGCGGCGCGGGACCTTGTAGTGGGCGAGGCGGTCGCGGCAGAAGGCGGTGAGTTCGTCGAGGGTGGGCGGGTCGGCCGGGTCGCGCGGGATCACGCAGGCGAGGATCTCCTCGCCGTAGCGCTCGTCGGGGACGCCGACGACCTGGACGTCGGCGATCTTGGGGTGGGTGTAGAGGAACTCCTCGATCTCGCGCGGATAGACGTTCTCCCCACCACGGATGATCATGTCCTTGATGCGGCCGACGATCCGCACGTAGCCGTCCTCGCGCATCGTCGCGAGGTCGCCGGTGTGCATCCAGCGGCCCGCGTCGACGACGTCGGCGGTCTTCTCCGGCTCGTCCCAGTAGCCGAGCATCACGCTGTAGCCGCGGGTGCACAGTTCGCCCGCGGTGCCGCGCGGCACGGTCAGGCCGGTGGCCGGGTCGACGACCTTCACCTCGATGTGCGGCAGGACCCGGCCGACGGTGCCGGTGCGCCGCTCCAGGTCGTCGTCGCGGCGCGTCTGGGTGGAGACCGGCGAGGTCTCCGTCATGCCGTAACAGATCGACACCTCCGCCATGTTCATCTCGGTGACCACCCGCTTCATCACCTCCACCGGGCACGGCGAGCCCGCCATGATGCCGGTGCGCAGCGAGGAGAGGTCGTACGCGGCGAAGTCGGGGAGGTTCAACTCGGCGATGAACATGGTCGGTACGCCGTAGAGGGAGGTGCAGCGCTCCTCCTGGACGGCGCGGAGGGTCGCCGCCGGGTCGAAGGAGGGGGCCGGGATGACGATGCAGGCGCCGTGCGAGGTGGCCGCCAGATTGCCCATCACCATGCCGAAGCAGTGGTAGAAGGGCACCGGCACGCAGATCCGGTCCTCCTCGGTGTAGGCGATCATCTCGCCCACGAAGTAACCGTTGTTGAGGATGTTGTGGTGGGAGAGCGTGGCGCCCTTCGGGAAGCCGGTGGTGCCCGAGGTGTACTGGATGTTGACCGGCTCGTCGGCGGAGAGCGGCTCGGGCGCGAGCCCGCCGGACGGGCGGGCCGCGAAGTCGTCCCAGGTGGGGTCGCCGAAGTACACCGCCTCCCGCAGCCCGGGGCAGTCGGCGCGCACCTCCTCGACCATCGCCCGGTAGTCGCTGGTCTTGTGGGTGAGCGAGGCGAAGAGCAGCGAGATGCCCGACTGGCGCAGCACGAAGGCGAGTTCATGGGCGCGGTAGGCCGGGTTGATGGTGACCATGACGGCGCCGATACGGGCCGTGGCGTACTGGACGAGGACCCACTCGGCGCGGTTCACCGCCCAGATCCCCACCCGGTCGCCCTTGCGGACGCCGCTGCCGAGCAGGGCGCCGGCGATCCGGTCGACGTCGGCGCCGAACTCGGCGTAGGTCCAGCGCCGTCCGTCGGCGAGGTCGACCAGGGCCTCCCGTGCGGGCCAGGCGGCGACGGCCCGGTCGAGGTCGGCTCCGATGGTGTCGCCGAGCAGCGGGGTGTCCGCCACCCCGTGCGCGTACGAGAGCTCCGTGGCGGTCATGCCGGGTCCCTTCGGTGGTGTGCGTCGTGGAGCGGCGCGGGGGTCTGTCGTGAGGCGGGCCGCGGGGTGGTTCGCGGCCCGGCTCGCGGGGCGGTTCTCGGCCCGGTTCCGCGCGCGCCTCGCGGACCGGGTCGGTGGGGCTCCGTCCCGTACTCCGGGCCGGTGGGGTTCGTCAGTTCACGCCGCGGCCGAGGCCGTCCCAGTACGGCTCGCGGAGCTTGAACTTCTGGATCTTGCCGGTGGCGGTGCGCGGGATGTCCTGGCGGAACTCCACGCTCGTCGGCGCCTTGTAGCCCGCCATCCGCTCCTTGCAGTGCGCGATGATCTCCGCCTCCGAGACCGTCGCGCCGGCCGCGGTGACGACGAGCGCCTTGATCGTCTCGCCCCACTTCTCGTCCGGGACGCCGATCACGGCCACCTCGGCGACCGCCGGGTGACGGAAGATCACGTCCTCGACCTCGATCGACGAGACGTTCTCGCCGCCGGTGATGATGACGTCCTTCTTCCGGTCCGAGATCGTCAGGTGCCCGTCCGTCTCGTCGAAGGTGCCGCCGTCGCCGGTGTGGAACCAGCCGTCCTCCAGGGCGGCCGCGCTCTCCTCGGGCTTGTCCCAGTAGCCGGCGAGGACCGTGTTGGAACGGGCCAGCACCTCGCCCGTGCCGGAGAGCTCCATCTTCACGCCGAGCGCGGGCAGCCCGGCCCGGGACAGCTTCCGGGCCCGCTCCTCCGCGGGCAGGCGCGCGTCCTGCGGGCGGAGGCGGTTGAAGGTCAGCAGCGGCGAGGTCTCCGTCAGACCGTAGATCTGGGTGAACTCCCAGCCCAGCTCCTCCTCGACCCGCTGGATCAGCCGGCTCGGCGGCGGCGCGCCCGCGCACACGATCCGCACCCGGTCGCGGCCCGGCACCGGGCCGTCCCAGTCGGCCGCCGCGTCCACGACCGCCTTCCACACGGCGGGCGCCCCGCACATCAGGGTGACGCCGTGCTCGTCGACCCGGCGCAGGATCTCCGCGCCGTCGACCTTCCGCAGCACCACCTGCTTCACGCCCAGCCCGGCCATCACGTACGGCATGCCCCAGCCGTTGCAGTGGAACATCGGCAGCGTGTGCAGGTAGACGTCCCGCTCCCACACCCGCGTGTGCAGGCCGAAGGTCAGGCCGTTGACCCAGATGTTGCGGTGCGTCAGCTGCACGCCCTTGGGGCGGGCCGTCGTGCCGGAGGTGTAGTTGATCGTCGCCGTCGCGTCCTCGTCGGGCGCCGACCACGGGCGCGGTTCGACCCCGAACCGCATGAGGCCGGTGTCCGTCGCCTCCCCCAGCACGAAGCGGTGCCGCGTCCTCACCCCCGCGAGGGCCGCGTCGAGCTCGGGGTCGACGAGCAGCACCGACGCACCGCTCTGCTCCACGACGTACGCGACCTCCTCCGGCTTCAGCCGGAAGTTGACCGGTACGCAGATCCGCCCGCTCATCGGCAGCGCGAACAGCAGCTCCAGGAGGCGGGCCGAGTTGTGGCTCGCCACCGCCACCCGCTCGCCCTCCCGCACGCCCAGCGCGTCGAACCCGGCCTGCCAGGCCCGCACCCGCTCGGCGAAGGTCCCGTAGGTGGTCGTGGGAACGGCCCTCGCCGGCTGATCCGGCTCGTCCACCACCGCCGGGCCGTCGCGGAAGCCGAGCTCCGCCCGCTCCAGGAAGTCGGTGATCGTCATCGGTACACGCATCGGTGTCGCCTCTTCGCAGATAGGGGCCGGTCCCCCGGGCGTCGCCGCCGTGGGATGCCGACCGATTGACCCGAACGCCTAACGCGCCATCCAAACAGAGGAACCGGCCCCCGTCAGGACGGTTCCGGCCCGGCCCGCGTGGTGGAGGTGGCCGTCCTCGTCACGGGTGGCGAGGACGCCGGTCCGGTAGTGGCCGCCGGCCATGGCCCCGGCCGTCCGCTCCGGGTCGCCGTGGTAACCGGTCATCAGTCCCACCGGGTTGCCGGCCAGGTCGAGGCGGATCTCGCCCGCCTCCGCGTCCGGGAGTCCGGTCCCGGGGTCGACCAGGGTGACGGCGCACCCGGGGGCGGGGCGGCCGAGGGAGCCCGGCCTGGACGGCGAGCCGGGGCTGTCGGACAGCAGGACGGTGGTCTCGCTCTGTCCGAAGCCACCCCGCAGGGGCACGCCCCAGGCGCGCCCGACCGCCTCCGCGACCTCCCGGTCCGGCGGCTCCCCGCCGGCCACGGCCGTCACCTCGCGTGGCGGGGCGGCGGGCCGCCCGAGACCGGCCCGGACGAGCCGCCGCCACACGGCGGGCGGGGCGGAGACGGACGTGACGCGGTACCGGTCGACGAGGGCGGTCAGCCCGGCGGCGTGGAGGCCCGGGGCGGCGCGGACCAGCACCGTCGCCTCGGCGTTCCAGGCGGCGAAGAGGGTGGACCAGGCGTGCTCGGCCCGGCCGGGCGGGGCGATGTCGAGGTGCACGTCGCCGGGGAGCAGCCCCATCCCGTACATCGTCGACAGATGCCCCACGGGGAGGGAGGTGTGGGAGTGTTCGACGAGCTCGGCGCGGCCGACGGCGCCGGCAGTGCCGGTGGTGCCTGTAGTGCCGGTGGTGCCTGTAGTGCCGGTGGTGCCTGTAGTGCCTGCGGTGCCTGCGGTGCCTGCGGTGCCTGTAGTGCCTGTAGTGCCTGTGGTGCCTGTGGTGAAGCAGAGCATCAGGGTGTCGTGGGCGAGGGTGACGCCGTCCGGCTCGAAGGCCTCCGGCTCGCGGGCGGACAGCTCGTACCCCAGCCAGTCCACCCCGTCGCCGCCGATCGAGACGCGGGTGTAGTCACCGGGTACGCCGGCGAAGAGCCCGGTGCACGAGGAGCGGACGACGACGTGCCGGGCCCGGCTGCGCGCCATCCGCTCGCGGAGTCCCGCGGGGTCGAGGCACGGGGGGACGGGGACGACGACGGCCCGCAGCTTCATCGCGGCGAGGGCCGTCTCCCACAGCTCGGGCTGGTCGCCCAGCATCACGACGATCCGGTCCCCGGCGCGGACGCCCTGTCCGCGCAGCCAGTTCGCCACCTGGTTGGACCGGGCGGACAGTTCGGCGAAGCTCGTCCTCGTCTCCGTGCCGTCCTCCCGGACGAGGTGGAGGGCGGTGCGGTCGTTGCCCTCGGCGATGACGTCGAACCACTCCAGCGCCCAGTTGAACCGGTCGGGGCGGGGCGGCACGAAGCCGGCGTAGGCGGCCTCGTACTCCTCGCGGTACCGGATCAGGAAGTCCCGGGCGGTCCGGAACTCCTCGGTGGCGCCGGAAGCCGTCATGCGTCCTCCTCGTTGCGGGACGGGGTCCGCCCATCGTGTAATCGGTCCCCCGGGTCCCACTACCCCCGTTCGGGGGTGAAGGAAGGGTGTTCCTGCGTGTCCGAGCGGATCGAAGAGGCGGAGCTGCGCGCCGCGCTGGTACGGCTGCGGCGCGGCAGCGGGCTGCCCGTGGTCTTCGGCGGCCTCGTACCGGACGGCGGCCGGCCGCTGCGGATCGCCGAACTGCACGGGGCGGTCACCCCGGCGCTCCAGGGTCTGGTGGTCTCCCCCGGAAACGGCCTGGGCGGCAAGTGCCTGGCGCTGGCCCGCCCGTGCGCGGTCACCGACTATCCGGTGGCCCGGCACATCACCCACGAGTACGACCTGCCGGTGTCGGCGGAGGGCCTGCGCTCGGTGATCGCGGTGCCGGTGGTGGTCCGGCGGCAGGTCCGCGGGGTGCTGTACGGGGCGCTGCGGGACGCGCTGCCGCTCGGCGAGCGGGTCTTCGACGCGGCGATGACGGCGGCCCGCGACGTGGAGCAGGCGCTCGTGGTGCGCGACGAGCTGAGCCGCCGGTTCGGGACGGCGGAGCCCCCGCGCCCCGCCGCCGGGCCCGGCCCGGCGTGGGAGGAGGTCCGGCACGCCTACGGCGAGCTGCGTGCCCTCGCCCCGCAGGTCACGGACGAGGAGGTGCGGGCCCGGCTGCTCGCCGTCTGCGGCCGCCTGGAGACGGCCGCCGGCGCCTCGGCGCCGCTGCCGGGGGTGGCCCTGACGCCGCGCGAGACGGACGTCCTGGCGGCGGTCGCCTCCGGCGCGACGAACGCGACGGCGGCCCGCCGCCTCGGCCTGCGCCCCGAGACGGTCAAGGGCTACCTGCGCTCGGCCATGCGCAAGCTCGGCGCGCACACCCGCCTGGAAGCAGTGGTGGCGGCCCGCCGCGCGGGCGCGCTGCCGTAGCGGCGGGGGTGCCCCGCCGGTGACGGAAGCCGCGTCGCCGGGCGGACGCGCCCGCGCGGGACGACGGACCGCCGCCCGCGGCCGGCGCGTTGCCGCCCACACGGGAGCGGTGCCGCCGGAGACGGGCGCGCCGCCGCCCACACGGGAGCGGTACTGCTCCGGAGACGGGCCGCCGCCCGCGGCCGGCGCGCTGCCGTGGCCGCGCTCACTCCGTGCGGAAGGCGAGGTCGTACGCGTCCCCCTCGGGCGCCGTGAGGCGCAGGATCCGTTCGGCCTCGTCCGTCAGGGCCGCCCGGTCGGCGCGCGTGAGCCGCGCGAAGGGCTCGACGGTCAGGGTCGTACGCCCCCTGGCCTCCTCCAGGAACCAGAGGCCGGCGAGGAGCCCGTCGAGGAGGAAGACCCGGTGGGGCTGGTTGCCGGTCCAGGTGCGCCCCTTCAGCTCGGCGGGGACGATCCGGGTCCGGTCGGCGTGCGAGAGGAGCAGGTTGTCGTACTCGGGCAGGAGGCGCGGCGGGGCCGGCGTGTCCGCGTCGGGCCGGGGCGCGTCGGGCAGGTCGAAGAGCTCGGTGCCCTGCTCGTCGCGCAGGACGAGGAGCCGGGACCGCAGCCGCTCGAAGGCGGGCCGCAGCCGGGTGAGCCCGCACCAGGTCTGCATGTCCTTGACGGACGCGGGCCCGAAGGCACCGAGGTACCGCAGCACGGTCTCGTCGATCCCGGCCGCCTCCTCGTCGCCCCCGCCGAACCACTCCCGGGTGGTGGTCAGCGCCACCTGCCCGCTGCGCCGCCACAGCCCGCGCGGAGTGACCTGCACCATCGGCAGCAGACAGCGCGCGGCCACCGTGAGCGCCTGCGGATCCGCGTCCGGCCACTCCCGCAGCAGCCGCTCCCGCAGCTCCCTGACCGTCCGGGCCCGCTCCTCGACGTACGCGGTCGCCACGGCGACGAGCCGGTCGAGGTCGACGCCGACGAGCCCCTTCCGGAACCCCCGCAGCTCCCGCTCGACGGCCCCCGCCTGGACGAGCCGCCGCAGGCCGACGGCGTCCCGGGCGGTGTGGGTGTGCACGGTCGACCGCAGGGAGACGATCCGCGCGACCGCCCGCGACTCCATCAGCCCGGAGAGCTCCTCGGTCCGGAACCCGCCGAGCCGCGCGGCGAGGGCGTAGTACGGGGGCTTGGTGTTCTGCGCCTGGAGCCCCACCAGATGCCGCACGGCCTCCTCGACCCCGAGCTCCGAGGGCCGGAGCAGCAGCTGACGGGCGAGGGTCGCACGACCCAGGGCACGGCGCGAGAGGGTGGGAAGGGAGTCCATGCGGGGACGCTACAGGCCGAAGAGGACAGTTCCCGTCCTCCATGGCCGGAGGGGGCGAGGCCCGGCGAGGTCAGGTCAGGCCAGGTCATGGGGACGAGGTGCGGGGGCCGGGAGCAGGCGGGGGGACGAGCCCGGCGGCACCATTCCCACCCATATATCCTGATGACCGTCTCCACCCCCGCCGAGATCGGGAAGGGTTCGGAGGGCCCGGCAGCAGTCGACGGAGGTACGCATCGTGTCCGACCGCCACCCCCGCGCGGCCCGGCGCCGCGGGCCGGAGCCCGCGCGGGCCCCCGTGGCCCCGGAGCCCTCCGCCGAGGGCCCGAGCGTGATCCAGGCGACCCTGTACCGGGAGGGCCGCAAGGTGTCGTCTCCGGCGACGCTGGCGGAGACGTACCGGCAGCTGCGGGAACACCCGGACGGCATGGCGTGGATCGGTCTGCACCGCCCGACCGAGGACGAACTGCACTCGCTGGCCGCCGAGTTCGACCTCCACGAGCTCGCCGTCGAGGACGCCCTGGAGGCCCACCAGCGCCCGAAGCTGGAACGGTACGGCGACACCCTCTTCGTCGTCCTGCGCGCGGCCCGCTACCTGGACGCGCAGGAGGAGGTCGACTTCGGCGAGCTGCACGTCTTCGTGGGCCCCGACTTCCTCATCTCCGTCCGGCACGGCGCGGCCCCGGACCTGTCGGCGGTCCGCCGCCGCATGGAGGAGAACCCCGACCTGCTCGCCCTCGGCCCGGAGGCCGTCCTCTACGCCATCCTGGACGCGGTCGTGGACGGCTACGCCCCGGTCGTCGCCGGCGTCCAGAACGACGTCGACGAGATCGAGACCGAGGTCTTCGGCGGCGACCCGGCCGTCTCCCGCCGCATCTACGAACTCTCCCGCGAGATGGTCGAGTTCCAGCGCGCCACCCGCCCCCTCGTCGGCATGCTCCACGGCCTGATGGCCGGCTTCGCGAAGTACGGCACCGACGAGGAGCTCCAGCGCTACCTCCGCGACGTCGCCGACCACGTCACCCACACCAGCGAACGCGTCGACGGCTTCCGCCAGGCCCTCACGGAGATCCTCACGGTCAACGCGACCCTGGTCACCCAGCAACAGAACGCGGAGATGCGCGCGTTGGCGGAGGCCGGTTTCGAACAGAACGAGGAGATCAAGAAGATCTCCTCGTGGGCCGCCATCCTCTTCGCCCCCACCCTGGTCGGAACGATCTACGGCATGAACTTCGACAACATGCCGGAGCTGCACTGGGCGGGCGGGTATCCGTTCGCGGTGCTGCTGATGGCGGTGGTGTGCACCAGCCTGTACGTGATCTTCAAGAGGAGGGACTGGCTGTAGCCGCTCGGGGCGGCGCCCGGCGCAGTCGCCGTCGGCCGCGCTCCGCGGGAACAGGCCATTCGGCGCGTCCCGCGTTCTCGCGGCACGGCGTCCATCCGCGAGGCGTCGGCGCAGGCCAGGGATCCGGGCGGGTGGGCGGACACGCACGCGAGCGTGGCCGACTCGCCCCCTTGCCCCCTTGCCCCCTTGCCCCCTTGCCCCCTTGCCCCCTTGCCCCCTTGCCCCCGACCGATCATGACGATGCATCAGATTCCGTCGGTGATCGACGCTACAACCGATCCGGGGGTCCGCACGGTGCGGGCCGACGGGGAGGGATGCACCATGCCGAAGGTTCCGGACGGGTACGTGCGCGTACGGACCCACCTCCGCCGCAAGGCGGGACCCAGGTCCGCCAAGGGGCTGAGCGCGTGGACCGTGGCCGGCCTGTGCGCGGTGGCGTGGCTCTGGGGCCAGGTCTTCGGGTTCGGTGACGACTCCGCCGCACAGCGGCCCGCGCCGAAACCCACCGCCTCCACCGCACCGGCGGGCGGAGAGTGACGCCCCGCCCACGGCCCCGGCGGAAGATCCGGTGGCGGCCGCGCGGCACCGCGGACATCCTGGGCGCGGCAGCCGTGGTCCTCGCGCTCACGGTCGCCCTGGCGCAGGCCACGGCACACCTGGCCACCAGGGCCGCCGCGTCCTGGCCCCTGCCGGCTCTGGCCGTCCTCGCAGGCGCCGCCGCCCTGGCCGGCCTCCGCGTACGGGACCGCCTCCGGCGTCGTGCGGACGGCGAGCGCCTGGCACGCCTGCGCCTCACTCTGCCGGAGCTGGACGCCATGGGCGACCAGGAGTTCGAGTACGCGCTGCGCGACCTCCTCGTCCGCGACGGCTGGACGGCCAGGCAGGTGGGCGGCGGCGGGGACCAGGCCGCGGACGTGATCGGCGTCCGGACGCCCCTCGGGCGGATCGTGGTGCAGGCGAAGCACACCCGCGTCGGCGGCAAGGGTCGGCTCATCGGTGATGTACCAGGTGAAGGGCACCGCAGGTCCCGCCCACGGGGCGGACCACGCGGTCGTCGTCACCAACGGCGCGTTCACGCGCGACGCCATGGCCTGGGGCGACCGCCACGGCGTGCGCTGGGTGGACCGCGACCGGCTGCGCCGCTGGGCCCACGAGGGCGAAGCACTGCACGAACTGCTCGGACTCCCGGCCGGCCGCTCCCGCCTGCCCTGGCGTCGAACGGCCTGAGACGCGACGCTCGTCGCCCCGCGGATCCGCCTTCGCCCTCGGGTCAGCCGACGACCCAGGCGAGGGCCTCGTCCCGCGCGGCGAGGGGGAAGGTCTTCGTCTCGCCGGGGGTCATCCAGCCGAAGAGCGAGGTGACGTGGGCCATCCAGTCGAGGTCGGTGACCAGGGCGATGCGCTTCCAGGCGCGCAGGTGCTCGACGCCGACCTTGAGGTCCTCCCACAGCGCGCCCCCGGTCATGCCGTCGAAGTCGGTCACGACGAGCAGGAAGCGGACCTCGCCCGCCGCGGCCGCCTCCGTCAGGGCGGGCAGCACCGTGTCCCGGTAGTCCTCGGCGGAGATCTTCCCGGACGCCTCGAATCCGACGACGCCGTTCGGCAGGTTCTCCAGTCGGCTGATCACAAGGGGCTCCCGATGGCGGAGGGCGGCTTCCGGTCCCGCCCAGCCTTTCCGGCGGGTTCCGGGGGCACCACACGTGGCCCTCCGTTCGAGTGACTTCGAGTGATTTCGAGTGAGGAGGGGCGCGGCCACGACGAGGCCGCGGCCGCGCAGGCAGGCCGGGTGGTTCGACGGTCTCGCGCGCGAGACCGTCGAAGAGGTCGAAGAGGTCGAAGAGGCCGAAGAGGCCGAAGAGGCCGAAGAGGCCGAAGAGGCCGTCCGGGCAGGCGGGCGCCTCCCGCAGGGCGATCAGGATCCGACAGCGGACCGGATCGCCCGGCGCCCGGCCGAAGCGGGCACCCACGGTCCTGCCGGCCGGCCACCCGCCTGCCTGCCTGCCTGCACGCCACCCCGCCGGACGGCCGCCGCGTCACTCGTCTCCCGCAATGCCCGGACGCTCCTGCCGGAGCAACCGGGTGATCCCGGCGTGCCGGGGTCGGGAGGCCTCCCGGGCGGCCGTCCCGCCTGGTGCGATGGGTGCGGACCAGAGCGTCGGCCTGCCGGAGGCCCGTGGCACGAGCCCGTGGCGGGCCGGGGGAGCGGCGGGGCGGCCGACCAGCCGATCTCCCGGGGTGGCCAGTACATGACCATGATCCTCACCGTCGTCATCATCGCCACGGCGCTCGCCGTCGGCCTGATCGCCAACCAGGTCCGGCGCCGCCGCCGCCGCGCGGCCGGCGGGGGCGGCGGCGAGGAGGCGTCCGTCAGCGACCTGGTCAGCCCCCTGGAGACCCTCGCCGTCCTCCTCGTCGCCTTCGTCATCGTCCTGGCGGCCGAGTCGTTCGGCGCCGCCGCCACCGCCGTCGAGGCCGAGGCGGGGCGGGTGGACCAGCTGTACGAGGTCGCCGACTACGCCCCCGAGCCGCAGCGCGAACGCCTCCAGGCCTCCGCCGTCTGCTACGCGCGTGCCATCCAGGCCGCGGAATGGCCGCTCATGACCGAGGGCGGCGAGAAGTCCCCCGTCGCGTCCGTGTGGTCCAGCGGCTTCCGCACGCACTTCAAGGAGCTCGCCCACCGGGACGACCCGACCTTCGACCTCCTCGTCGAGGCCGACGACGAGCGCTCCAAGGCCCGGCAGACCCGCATCTCCGAGGCGAGCCCGGCCATCCCCCCGTCCGTCTACTGGTTCATGGTCGTCGCCCTGGCCGCCACCGTCGGGGCCTTCGCCTTCGGCCTCCCCCACGACCGCGGGCCCTCCCACATCGCCCTCCTGTGCGTGCTCGCCGTGCTGTTCACCGGCTCGCTGCTCCTGATCGAGGACATCGACACGCCGTTCTCCGGCCAGATCAAGATCACCAGCGAGACGATGGCGCAGACCGCCGAGGACATCTCCGAGGACTACGCCACGGACCACCCCGGCCGCCCCCTGCCGTGCGACGCGGCCGGGAACCGGACCACATGACGAGTCGCCCCATCACCCTTCCGGAATACCCCAGGGGGGTATATGGTTGTGATCATCGTCCAGAGCGGACGGCGCGCGCCACGGCGCATCGACCTGGGGAGGCACACCATGAACGACCACGGCGGACACGCAGCCCACGCGGCCCACGGAGCCCACGCCGGACACGGAGCCCACGCCGGACACGGCGGGGCGCAGCCCGGCGGGCTGGCGGTCTCGGTGGACGGGTACACCCTCGACGTCGACGCGACGATCCTCGCCGCCGGTACGCGGCAGCACGTCGGGTTCCGGGTGCTCGGGCCCGACGGGCTGCCGGTGACCGAGTTCGTCGCCGAGCACGAGAAGGAGCTGCACTTCATCGCCGTCCGGCGGGACACGGCCGGGTTCCAGCACGTGCACCCGGTGCGGGACGAGAAGGGCGCCTGGAGCACCGAGCTGGACCTGGAGCCCGGGGACTGGCGGTTCTTCGCCGACATCCACCCGGCCGGCCACGACGGCACCCTGACGCTGGGGATCGACGTCGCGGTCGCCGGAGCGTACGCCCCGCGGCCGCTCCCCGAGGCCGCCCGTACCGCCCTGATCGGCGCGTACGCCGTCACCCTCGACGGCGCGCTCGTGCCCGGCGAGGCGAGCGAGCTGACCCTCACCGTCAGCCGGGACGACCGCCCCGTCACCGACCTGGAGCCCTACCTGGCCGCCTACGGGCACCTCGTGGCCCTGCGCGTCGGCGACCTGGGCTACCTCCACGTCCACCCGGAGGGCCACCCCGGCGACGGGGTCACCGCGCCCGGGCCCGGGATCACCTTCATGGCGGTCGCGCCCTCGGCCGGCACCTACCGCCTCTACCTGGACTTCCAGCACGACGGCGTCGTCCGCACCGCCGAGTTCACGGTGCACACGACGGACGCCGCTCCCGCGCAGGGCGACCCGCACCACGGGCACGACCACGCGCACCACGCACATCACGCCCACCACTGACCGTCGTCCCGCGACCCCCCAGAAGGAGCGTCATGAGCCGCCGCCCCGTCCGATGCCGCCGCACCCCGAAGAGCGATCCCCATGCCTGAGAACTCCCCCGCCTGTATCCGCGGGGCACGGCCCCCGCCCCGGGGCCGCGCCCCGCCGCATGGACACGGAAGGAACCCGCCATGCGCCTGTTCGCCCTCCGCGACTACCGCCGTCTGTTCGGCGCCCAGGTCATCGCCCTGTTCGGCACCGGGCTGACCACGGTGGCCCTCGGCCTCCTCGCCTACGACCTCGCCGGTCCCGACGCCGGCGCGGTGCTCAGCACCGCCCTGACCGTCAAGATGGTCATGTACGTGATCATCGCCCCGCTGGCCGCCGCGTACGTCGACCGGCTGCCCCGCAGGACCTTCCTCTTCCTCCTCGACGTCGTCCGCGGCGCGGTGGTCCTGGCCCTGCCGCTCGTCACCGAGGTCTGGCAGGTCTACGTGCTGATCGGCCTGCTCCAGGCGGCCTCCGCGGCGTTCACCCCGACGTTCCAGGCCGTCATCCCCGACATCGTCACCGACGAGTCCGCCTACACGCGCGCCCTGTCCGCCTCCCAGGTGGCGTCCACCATGGAGAGCCTGCTGAGCCCCGTGCTCGCGGCGGTCGCCCTGACGTTCCTGAGCTTCGACCGCCTGTTCCTGGGCACCTCCGCCGGATTCCTGCTCTCCGCCGCGCTCGTCCTGTCGACGCGTATCCCCGACGCCCGCCCCAGCGGCCGCACCAGGGCGTGGGACAAGGCGACGGCCGGGATCGGGACCTTCCTCGGGACGCCACGGCTGCGCGGCGTCATGGCGCTCAACCTCGTGGTCGCGGCGGCCGGTTCGATCGTCGTCGTCAACACCGTCAACCACGTGCGCGACGTGCTCGGCGGCACGCAGTCGGACGTCGCCTGGATGCTCGCCGCCTCCGGCACCGGCACCCTCCTGGCCGCCCTCGTCCTGCCCCGCGTCCTCGACCGGGTCGCCGCCCGCACCGTCATGACGGCCGGCGCCGGGGTCCTCGTGGCCGGCACGACCGCCGCCGCCGCGCTGACCGCGACCGGTCTCCTCACCCGGACCGCCACGGCCGTCGTCTGGAGCGCGATCGGCGTCGGCATGGCCCTGGTCATCACACCGACCGGCAAGGTCCTGCGCGCCTCCGTGGCGCGGAACGCGATCCCCGAGGCGTTCGCCGCCCAGTTCTCCCTGTCGCACCTGGCCTGGCTGATCACCTATCCCCTCGCGGGGTGGCTCGGCACCACCGCCGGCTTCGCCGTCACCTGGTCCGTCCTCGCGGTCCTCGCCGGGGCGGGGGCGGCCGGCGCCCTCCTCCTCTGGCCGCGCCACGAAGGACGAGGCGGCACCCCGGCCGGCCTCACGGCGCCCGACCGGGACCGGTCCACCCTCGTCAAGGCCGCCTGACGCGCAAGGGCCGGGGCCGGACTCGTGGAGTCCGGCCCCGGCCGTGTGCGTGTCAGGCGCGGGCGAGGGCCGCGGCGCCGAAGGAGACGTCGAAGCGGTCGCACCAGATGCTGACGCTCGGGTACGCCGACCAGTCGACGCCGGCGGGCAGCGGGTAGTTCTGGTCGCCCTTGTTGCCCTTCAGCTTGGCGAGGTCGACGTACTTGCCGTCGTCGAAGACGAACCAGCCCGCCTTGCCCTCCTTCACGGGCGCGTCGCTCAGCAGGACGTGCAGGTCGGGGCCGTTGCTGGTGTCCAGGCCTTCCAGGCGGAGGGTGTGGGTGCCGTCCGCGAGGCGGACGATCTTCACGGTGCCGGTGGTGTCGTGCTCGTGGCTGATGAAGCCGCCCTGCGCGACGGTCACCGGACCCGCCGGGGACGGCGCCCCCGCCGCCGGTTCACCCGAAGCCGAGGTCGTCGCCGTCGCCGTCGCCGTCACGGCCGGCAGCGCCTCGTTCACCGTCTCGTCCACCCACAGTGCCCAGGGCTTGAACCACACGAGTCCGGCCACCGCCACCACCAGGCCGGCGACGGCCACCGCGGCCCACCGCCGCCTCCTCGTGACGCGCTCCATGCCGTCTCCCCCTTCCCCCTCGTTCCGGTCGACCGTCGTTCCGGTTCACCGTCGTTCCGGTGCAGGGTACGCGCCGCGTCCGGCCGCCGGCGCGAAGCGGTGCCGGAGGTTGACCGCCGCCGCCCTGGCCACCGACACCGGGTTGAGGAAGCCGAGCGGGCCGATGAGCCGGGCGGAGAAGAGGTACATGTGGCGGGCGGCGCCCTCGTCCCGGGCGGCCGCCGAGAACATCAGGCGTTCCATCGGGTTGAAGGGGCGGGAGCGGGCGAAGTCGACGGCGATCCGCTGGTGGGGCCGGAGCCGGCGCCGGTGGGTGCGGGCGTAGTGCGCGAGGGAGCGGTCGAGGTCGCCGCGGCCGGCCGCGGCGGGGGCGGCGGCCTCGGCCAGCCAGTGCGCGGTCTGGAACGCCCAGCCGCAGCCGGTGCCCCACAGGGGGTCGCCGGTCAGGGCGGCGTCGCCGACGAGGGCGATGCCGGGGGCGGTGGGCTCGCGGGTGAGCAGCGGGTGGTCGACCATGCCGATGATCTTCGAGACGCGTTCGGCGGAGTCGAGGGGCGGCGCCTCGGGCAGGGCCCGGACGAAGGCCTCGAAGGCGCCCTCCAGGTCCTCGCGGAAGGCGGGGAGGCGCTTCTTGTCGGGGACGACGGCGAGGACCGTGATGCCGTCGTCGTTGGGGAACGAGTACGCCATGTCGGGTTCGAGGAACCAGGTCTGGCCGATGCCGCCGGGCAGCGGGAGGTCGCGGTAGTGGGCGAGGTAGCCGAAGCGGCCGTTCTCGTGCCGCCGGGTGGGGATCCCGGCGAGCCGGGCGACGGCCGAGTCCTTGCCGTCGGCGCCGACCACCAGGCGGGCCCGCAGCTCCCGCTCGCCGCCGTCCGCGGTGGCGGCCCGCACGCCGGCGGTCCGGCCGCCCTCCTGGAGCAGCCCGGTCACCTTGTGGCCGGGGAGCAGGTCGACGCCGGGGGTCGCCGCCGCGCGGGACCTGAGGAGCGGGTCGAGGGTGGAGCGGCGGACGTTGTACGCGTACGGGAGCTCGGGTCCGCCGGGCGCCGCCTTCGGCGTGATCCACCCCCAACGGGTGTACCAGCGCGCTTCGTTGCGTACCGCTCCGGCCTTCTCCAGGTCCGGTACGAGGCCCAGCTCGTCGAGGACCGGATAGGCGCAGGCGGTGATGGCGTGGGTGCAGAGCACCTTGTACGCCTCCGGGTCCGAGCGGCGCTCCAGGAGCGCGACCCGGGCCCCGCGGCGCGCGAACAGGATCGCGGCGGTGCAGCCGGCGAGGCTGGCCCCCACGACGACGACGTCGTAGTCGCCTCCGTCCACGCGCCGTTCCGATGCCGTGTGCCGTTCCGATGTGCGCCGTTCCGATGCCGTGCGCCGTTCCGATGCCGTGGTCTCGGGCTCGCCCATGCGCTGATCGCCCCCTGAATCGGTGAAGGTCCCCAGTCCTGTCAGGGGCATGACCTCACTGTCAAGAGGGGCGGCCCGCGGGTGCGCGGGCCCGGTCGCCCGGCACCGGAACGGCCCGGGTCAGCCGAGCGTCCAGCGCTGGCGGGTGGTCCCGGTGTCCGGCTGCTGGGTGACCTGGGCTCCGTTGCCCGAGGAGGCGGTGGTCAGGAGGAGGCCGCTGCGGACGGAGGCGAGGGTGGTGGTGCCGTCGGGGAGCGTCGTGAGGGTCCAGCGCTGGTTGGCGCCGCCGTGGCAGGTCCACTGGATGACCCGGGCGCCGGCGGCGGTGGAACCGCCCTCGATGTCCGCGCACTTGCCGGAGGAGAGGTTGCGCAGCTCGTGGCCGCCGTCGGCGTGCGGGGTGAGCGTCCACTTCTGGTTGGCGCCGCCGTTCGGCGTCCAGGTGACGAGCCCGGTGCCGTTCGCGGTGCTGCTGTCGGGGTTGTCGAGGGCCTTGCCGCCGGTGGTGAGGGTGACCTTCCGGGGGGCGTCGCCGACCGGGGTGAGGGTGAGGGCCTGCTCGGCCGCCGTCCGGCCGCCGCCGACCGGGCTGCCGCTGGTGTCGGTCCAGCTGCGGGCCGGGGTGGTCTCGGCGGCGCGGGTCGCGGTGGCGGAGAGTCCGAGGACGAGCCCGCTGTGCCGGTTGACGAGCTTGTACGTGCCGGTGGGGGTGTTGTCGGCGGCGGAGGCGCCGGGGAGGACGAACCAGTCCTGGCCGGTGCCGGAGGCGGCCGCCGTGACCGTGGGTCTCGTGCCCCACGCGCGCGTGGCGGCGCCGTTCGAGGCGACCCCGAGGAGACCGCCGGTGGCGGCGTTGGCGATGCGGTAGGAGCCGTCGCCCTTGGCGGTGAAGGTCCAGTGCTCCAGGGCCGAGCCGGTGGCGGCCGCCGTGGACGTGGCGGCGGTGCCGCCGGACACCTGGGCGAGGACCCGGCCGCCGCCGGCGGCGATCCGGTAGGCGCGGCCGGTGTCGACGGGCGCCGCGGGCTGGTCGGTGCCGATGCTCAGGTCGACGTACTCGCCGCTGGCGCCGCCGGAGCAGCCGAAGGAGCAGTAGGCGCGGAAGTCCTTGCCGACGATGCCGGAGGAGGTGCGGTTGCCCGCGTCGAGGAACCAGCGGTACCAGGACGCGGTCCGGTAGCTGCCGGTGTCGCCGAGCCGGAACCACTTCTGGGTCGTCAGGTCGGCGGTGGCGTACAGCTCCTGGGGGGCGTTGCCGCTCTGGTCGACGGCCTGCGGCTCGCCGATGTAGAGGCCGAGGTGGGCGTTGTAGGTGATGTCCATGACGAAGAGCGGGGAGGTCGCGGGCGTCAGGCCCGCGGCGACCTGCTGGGCGACGGTGCCGGCGTTGGCGGGGTCGTACTCGTCGGCGGTCGGCACGTAGCCGGTGGTGCCGCCCGCGCCGACCGGGACCATGGTGGACTCCCGGCCGCCGACGCCGGGCTGGGTCCAGGCGCCGTCGTACCACTTGCGCCAGGAGCCGGGCGCCATCTTCCCGGAGATCGGGGCGCGGGCGACGTGCCCGTAGAACGCGGCCCAGCCGCCGCCCTTGTTGACGATCCGGGAGCCGTAGAAGGCGTAGAAGTAGCCGGAGGCGGTGTCGACGAAGAGCCGGGGGTCGCCGGTGCCGTAGTGGTAGGTCTGCTGCGGGAAGGCGGCGGTGTCGCCGCGCCGCGTGCTGTACGGCGAGGTGATGACGTGGTCCTTGACGGTCCACGTCCGGCCCTGGTCCTCGGAGACGGCGTAGTCGATGCCGTCGTAGTGGATGCCGTCCGCGAAGGGCTGCGGGGTGAACTCGTTGTGGACGAGGCCGTACCAGTCGCCGGTGTCCGGGTCGACCCACATCCCGGTCAGGTCGCAGTAGTTGCGGTGGGCGTAGCCGCTGCCGGCGGGGGCCGGGGTGGACTCGACGCCGGTGACGCTGTTGTTGCAGCGCCAGGTGGTGTCGTTGTTGCGGTCGGCGGAGTTCGCCGGGTTCACCGCGTCGCTGATCGCGGACGAGCGGGTGGCGGAGTCGAAGTCGGTGCCGGTGTAGAAGGTCCACTTGCGGGGGTCGGTCGCCCCGTAGAGGGCGTGCGCCTGCTGGTAGTAGAAGGTGCCGTCCTTGTCGACGTAGGGACTGGCGGGGGTGTCGTCGGGCCGGTTCCAGGTGCCCTTGGCACCGACGGTGACGGTGTAGGTGGCGGTCGCGGAGTACGGCGCGGGGGCGGGGGCGGGTTCGGACGTCGAGGCGGGGGTGGGGGCGGGGGCGGCGAGGGCCGCGCCGCCGGACACGGCGAGGGCCGCCGCGACGAGCGTGCTCACGAATCTGGTGCGCGGAAGGTGCACGAGTACTCCCTGGGTGGAGGAGTCGGGCCGCTGACGGCTCGGACCCTAGGGCGCATTTGACCGGTAAAACAAGAGCCCTGCGCGGGACGACTCGCTTTCTCCACAAGGGAGTTGACCGAGCGGCGGACGCGCGGGACGCGGCGCCGACGCCTTGACCGCAGGTGGGGGCCCGGTTACGTTGCGAGCCGGGCGGGAGCGACGGGCGGGGCGGGGGCGACGGGCGTCATGGTCACCATGCAGGACGTGGCGGAGCGGGCGGGCGTCACCAAGCAGACCGTCTCCAATGTCGTCACCGGGCGGGTGGCGGTGCGCCCGGCCACGGAGGCCCGCGTCCGCGCCGCGATCGACGAGCTCGGTTACGTACCGAATCTGGTGGCCCGCTCGCTCGCCACCGGCAGCAGCCGCACCGTCGGGCTCTTCGTGCCGACCGTCTCGGTGCCGTTCTACGCGGACGTGGTCGAGGAGGTCGAGGACGCGCTGGAGGAGCGGGGCCACCGGCTGCTCCTGTGCACCACCCGCCTCGACGGGGAGCGGGCGCGGCGCCATCTGGCGGCGCTCGCCAGCCGCTCCGTCGACGCCCTCCTGATCGCCGGCGACCAGGACCTCACCGGTCATCTGCCGCTCCTCGCGGACGCCCGCTTCCCGGTGGTGCTCTGCGCCTGGGAGGCCGCGCTGCCGGCCGGCTTCCCGGTCGTCACGGTCGACTACGAGCACGGCGGCCACCTCGCGGGCCGGCACCTGCGGGCGCTCGGGCACGAGCGGGCGCTGGTGCTCGCCAGCCCCGCGCACACCGTCCGCGCCGCCGGATTCCGGCGGGCCTTCCGCGAGGACGGCGTCGAGCTGCCCGACGACGCGGTCCGGACGGCGACGGAGCCCACCTTCCGGGGCGGCTTCGACGCCGCGCTCGACGCCCTGCGGGACCGCCCCGACACCACGGCCGTCTTCGCCACCCACGACGTCCTCGCGGTCGCCGCCGTGGAGGCCGCCCGCTCGCTCGGCCGCACGGTCCCCGACGACCTGTCCGTGGTCGCCCACGACGACACCCCCGCCGGGCTGCTCTCCGGTACGGCCCTGACCAGCGTCACCCTCCCCAAGCGGGCCATGGCCCGGCAGGCCGTCGACCTCGCCCTCGCCCCGGCCGCCCCCGGCACCGCCGTCTCCCGCCTCCTCCTCCCCACGCTCACCCCGGGCGAGAGCACCGCCCCGGTGTCCTGACGCCCCCCGGCCCGGCGTCAGGCCGCGGTGGTACGCCCCGTGGCGGGGCACTCGTCGCCGTACCCCTCGTCGCCGTAGCCCTTCGGCTCACAGGGGTCCGGGCCCGGACCCGGCTCGTCGCCCCGCTCGTTGTCCAGGGTGACGAAGACGGACTCCTGCTCGGCACTCACCACGTACGGCCCGCTGAACGGTTCCGCCGGCAGCGGGTACCCGTCGGGGGCCGCGGTCTCCCGCAGGTAGTACGTCCCGTGGTCGAGGTCCGTGAAGCCGCACATCCCGGCGAAACCGGTGGTGCAGGGCGCGCCGACCAGGGTGTCGCGACCGGCGCCGGCGGTCTGCGGCCCGGGGACGCCGTTCGTCTCCTCCCACAGCTCGAAGACGGCGCCGCCGAGCGGCATCCCGCTCTCCGCGTCGGTCTTGACGAGGTTCAGGGAGCCGCTCCCCGGCGGGATCGGCGTACGGGAGTTGGCGGCCCGCACGGTGACGCCCGCGGACGCGTTCGCCTCCGTCAGCACCAGCGGGCCGAAGACCGGGTCGGCCGGCAGGTCGTACCCGTCCGGCGCCCGCGTCTCCTGCCAGTAGTACGTCCCCGTCTCCACCGTCCGCTCGCACTCACCCTCCGCACCGGTCACGCACGGCGTGCCGACCGCGGTGTCCGGGTCGTCACCACCGGTCTGGAGGCCGTCGACGCCGTTCGTCTCCTCCCACAGACGGAACGTCGCACCCGGCAGCGGGTCCCCGCTCTCCGCGTCCGTCTTGAGGACCGTCACGTCACCGGTGACGACCTGGGGGGTGTCGCAGTCCGGGAGGTCTCCGGTGAACGGGTAGGCGTGGAACTCCTGGCCGCCGCTCTCGCCGAGGCTCGTGTGGGTGAGGGAGCCGGTGGTGAGGAAGCGGCCGTTGATGCCGGGGAGGCTGACGGTCGTGGTGGACGCCTGGTTGCCGATGAGGAAGCTGCCCTGGAACTGGCCGGTGCCGGAGAGGGTGACCTCGGTGGCGTCGGGGAAGTTCCACAGCAGCCGCTCGCGGTAGGCGTTGAGCGGGTCGTCGTTGTCGGCGATGCCGCCGCTGTAGGTGTGGAGGGTCCGGGCGGGGCCGCCGGTGACGTTGACGAGGATCGTCGCGTCGGCGGGGATGCCGGCGAAGACGATGCCCTGCTGGCCGCCGTTCGCGGCGACCAGGTCGAAGCCGACGTCGAAGACCTGCAGCGCGGAGCTGCCGTCGCCGGTGAAGAGGGTCCGGCCGCCCTCGTTGACGGCCGTGCCGGTGGGCGTGCGCGGGGCGCCGTCCACCCGCGCGTAGCACTGGCTCGCGGCCGTCAGCTCGTCCCGCAGGGCGGTGTAGGGGGCGGTGGCGTCGTCGTCCTGTTCGAGAGGGGCCTGGACCAGGCCGGTCACGGTGCCCGCGTGGCGTACGACCCCGGCCTCGGCCAGCACCCGCTGCTCCGCGGCGACGGTGATGTCGCCGCCGGTGGTGAGCCAGTCCCCGTCCTCGGAGGGCGCCACCTTCGAGCCGACGCCGACCTCGCCGATGTTGTAGACGCCGGGCGCGGCCTTGTTCATGTCGAAGTCGTCGAGGACGACGACGCGGCCCTCGGCCTCGGCGGCCCGGCCCCTGACCAGGTAGTCGGCGCCGACGTAGATGTTGATCGCGTCGTCGCGGCCCTTGACCGCGCCGTTGTCGATCGGGGGGAAGGGACTCGGGCAGCCCGGCGGATCGCCGTCGACGCAGGGGCCGAGGCCCCCCGGGAGGGTCGCGGCGGCCGCCGGCGCGGCGGCCGGGCCGAGGACCAGGGCGGGGACCGACGCGAGCGCCAGGGCGCAGGCGAGGCCGGTCGTCCCGGCGCGCCGCCGGCGGAGCGCCGGGCGGCGGGGCGTGAGCAGTGTCATGCGGGGAGTCTCGGAGGGCGGCGGGCGGCCCACCACCGGTGCGGTCCGCCGTTGGGCCGGCCGGGGCGGCCGCTCACCCGTCAGGATCCCCGGGACCCCCGTGGGGAGCGGCGCCCGCCGGGTCGATCCGGTCGGTGCCGAGCCGGCGGGCGAGGGCCGGTTCCCGGGCGAGTACGGCTCCGATGGTGAAGGCGAAGGTCAGCGCGGCGCAGACGACGATCAGCCAGGACAGCAGGGTGAGGACCAGGCCGAGGGAGCCGTACTCGGCGAGGGCCCGGTTGAGGGCGCCCGGCATGTAGAGGCGGGCGGTGACGCCGAGCGCGGTGGAGGCGGCGGCGCCCAGCAGGGCCCCTGGCAGGAGCGGCAGCCAGGGGACGCGGTTGGCGAGCAGGAGGTGCTGGGTCCAGAGCCAGACGCCCGTGGCGAGGAGGAAGAAGAGCGGGACGCCGAGCCAGGCGCCGGCGCCGAAGCCGTCCCGGATCGGCGCCTGCAGGAACACGACGACGACCAGGGCGAGCAGCCAGACCGCCCACCGCCAGGCGGCGATCCGGGTCCCGGCCTTGGGCAGGCCCCAGGCGCGCTCGCAGACGCGGGCCATGGCCCGGCTGAAACTGGTGGCGGAGACCAGGGCGACGAGGGCTCCGACGGCGCCGGTGGTCTCCCGCACCGCGTCGTCGGCGGTCCGGTCGAAGACCTGCTGGAGCTCCTGGTCGGCGGCGCCGGTGAGGCCGAACATGGCGCGCAGCGACTCCCTGAGCTGGTCGCGGACCGGAGTGGGGGCGAAGGCGGCGAGGGCGAAGAGGAGAGGGATCGCGGCGAGGAAGGCCTGGGCGGCGAGGCGGGTGCCGGCGTCGAGGAGGTTGCCGCCGACGAGCCGTTCGGTGACCTCGGTCAGGACCGGGAAGCGCCGCTCGGCGCCGGCGCGCAGACTCCGCAGCCGGTTCACCCACGACATCGCGCCGCCTCCCGCCCCGCCTCGCCGGTCCTCCCGCCCATGGGACACCGCCGCCGCTCCCCCGGCCATCCGGCGACGGCCGAACGGGCGGCTCACCGCTCCCAGTAACGGGCCAGCGCGCCCTCCTTGTACGGGGCGGGGCTGACGCTCAGGTCGCCGGCGAAGGGCCGGTCCAGGACGAGGACGAGGAGCAGGCTGAAGCCGATCAGCGCGGCGACGGCGGCGACGAACAGCAGCTGGATCCGCAGCCGCCGCATCCCGTACAGGAAGGTCAGCGGGACGAGGACGAGCGCGCCGCCGAAGGCGAGGACCTGGAGCAGCGGCGGCAGTTCCTGCTCGGCCATGGTGATCCGGGCGCGGCGCTGGGCGGCGACGTCGTTGAGGTGGGAGACGGCCTCCTCGTAGAACACCTCCTCGCGCGGGGTCTTCGGGTCGTACGCCTGGAGCACCTCGAAGGCGTCGACGAGGCTGCGCTCGGTGGCGCCGTACCGCGGCAGGCCCTCGCGCATCAGCGGCCACTGCTGCTCGACGACGGTGTGGACGTAGTCGCTGAGCGCGGCGTCGAGCTCGGCCCGGACGGGCGGCGGGAAGGCGGCGGCGTCCCGGGCGATGAGGGCGACGTCGGTGGCCTCGGCGGCGACGATCGTCTGGGTGCTCTCCAGCTGGGTCCAGAGGGTGACGATGACGAAGGCGAGGATGATCCCGTAGATCGCGCCGAACATCCCGAGGGTCACGCCGACCATGTCGTTGTGTTCCCCCTCGGCGAGCGACGGGTGGCGGCGGCGGAGCAGCACGCTGCCCGCGACGGCGAACACGACGGTCCCGCCGACGAGGACGACGGCGAGGGTGAAGGAGCTGAAGTGGTTGAGCAGCCAGAGCGACATGGGCGCGGAGTCTAGGGAGCGGGCGCGCGGCCCCTGGACCACTACCGAGGCGTACGCCCCCGGCGCGGGGGGAGAGTGCACTCCATCGGGTGACGCGGCAGGACGGCCCGGTGACCACCGTGGGAGTACGGCGGCCACCGGGCCGGGTCAGGTCAGGTCAGGTCAGGTCAGACCGGGTCGGGTCGGGTCAGGTCAGTCGGGCGAGGAGGTCGGCGAAGAGTTCGGGCCGGTTCCAGTACCCGACGTGCGAGGTGGGCAGGGTGTGCACGTCGAAGGGGTGGTCGGGGGTGAGTGCGTCCGCCTTGCGGATCATGTGGTCCTGGACGGCCGGGGTGAGGCCGCGGTCGGCGGCGAGGCGGACGTAGGTGTGGGGGACCCTGCGCCAGGCCTCGGGCCGGATCAGCGCGCCCGCCTCCAGGACGGCGTGGTTCTCGTCCGCGTCGAGCGTGTCGAGGAAGTGGCGGAAGAGGGGATCGGGGGCGTCGGCCATGATGGCGGCCTTCAGCGCCGCGAAGGTCTCCGGGTCGGCGTGGGCGCGGCGCCAGTCGAGGCGGACGACTCCGGGGTCGCCGGCCGGGTCCTCGTGGGGGACGGCGATGCGGGCCGCCGCCGCGTCGAGCAGGTTGTCGTCGACGACGTCCCACGGCTCGGTGAGCATGGCGGGGTCCGCCAGGCAGAGCGCCGAGAGGTAGACGACCCGGTCGACGAGCTCGGGGGCGGCGTTGACGACGGCGGTGAGGGTGAGTCCGCCGAGGCTGTTGCCGGCGAGGACGACAGGGCCGTGGGCGGCGAGCCTCCGCAGGACGCCGACGACGTGCCGGACGTTGTCGGCGAGGGTGACGCCGCTCATCGGGGAGGGCTCGTGGGTGAGGTCGGCACGGTCCGCGCCGGGCCGGTGGTAGGCGGCGGGGCCGGTGGCCGTGTCGCCGTGACCGGGCAGGTCGACGGCGTACGAGCGGTGGCCGCGCAGGGCCAGCTCGTTGATGAGCGGGGTCCAGGCACGGGCGTTGCTGGAACCGCCGTGCACGAACACGAAGGTGGGGCGCTGGTCTGAGCGCATGGGAGGGATCCTCGTCATCCTGAGGCGAAACGGTGGACGCGTGGACCTCGGGACCGGCGGACGCGAAGGCGTGACGGCACGCAGGCGCGACAGCCCGCGGGCACGAAGGCGCGACAGCGCGCGAAGGCGCGCGGGAACCCGCGGGAGCGCGCCTGGGGAAGGCGCGGCTGCGGGCGCGCGGACGGGCCGGGGTGGGCCGGGACCGTGGTCAGCGTGCGGAACGGAGCCGGTTCGCGCGGAAGTTCGGGATGACGGAGCACATGGGGCCGACCGTAACAGCCCTCCCCCGTCCCGGCCACGTCTTTTCGGACTGGTAACTTCTACAACACTGTAGAAGTTCGACCGAGGGAGTGTGAGCCGACGATGGCGCTGTGGGACCGGATCAAGGAGTCCGCCTCGACCATGCAGACCCAGCTGACCGCACGGAAGAACGAACTGACCAGCGGGGCCTTCCGGGACGCGAGCATGGCGATGTGCGCGCTGGTCGCCGCGGCCGACGGGAGCGTGGACCCGGCCGAGCGGCGGCGGGTGGCCCAGCTGATCGCCGCCAACGAGGTGCTGCGGAACTTCGACGCGGCCGACCTCCAGCGGCGCTTCGACGCCCAGCTCGACCGGCTCGCCGCCGACTTCGACTTCGGGAAGGTCGCCGTCCTCCAGGAGGTCGCCAAGGCGGGGAAGAAGCCGGCCGAGGCACGGGCCGTCGTCCAGATCGGCATCGTCATCGGCGGGGCCGACGGCCACTTCGACCCCACCGAGCGGGCCGTCGTCCGCGAGGCCTGCTTCGCCCTCGGCCTGCCCCCGCACGAGTTCGACCTCTGAGCCGCACCCTCCGCGAGGGGCCGTCAGAGCGGGGTCGCCGCCTTGAGGACCGCGTAGAGCGTCAGCGCCGAGTTGGCCGAGGAGAGGGCCGAGACGGCGACGCCGACCACCGCGCCCCACAGGGCGAGGCCGACGGCGGTGCCGGCCGGCGGCCAGGCGCGCGGGGCGGGCGGCGGCGCGAGGAGCGCGGCGACCCGGCGCGGCACGGGCCCGGCGACGGCGAAGCCCGGCAGGGACGCGGGTCGCGCGCCGCCGGGGGCCAGCGCCGCCCGCCCGATGGCACGCGCCACCACGCGCCGGCTGCCGACCCGCGCGGCCGCCTCCTCGTCCGCCCACCGCTCGGCCGAGTACGTGACGGCCGTGCGCAGCGGGCGCAGGAACGGGTTGGCCGCCGCGGCGAGCCGCGCCACGAGCAGCAGCCGGTCGTGGCGCCCCGTCAGATGCGCCCTCTCGTGGGCGAAGAGGGCCCGCCGCTCGGCCGGGCCGAGCCGGTCGAGCATGCCCCGGCTGACCACGATCCGCCCGCGGGAGCGGCGCGCCGCCGCCGGCAGGGCGTACGCGTACGGCTCCGGGTCCGGCAGGACCGCGACCGGCCTGTCCGGCAGCCCGGCGAGCGCGCGGGCGGCCCGCCGGCGGACGCTCCGGTGGCGCAGCAGCACCCGGCCGCAGACCGCGACCAGCGCGAGGAGCGCCGGGATCGCCGCCCGGCCCGCGATCTCGTCGTAGGGCAGGGCGGCCCGCACCTCCGGGTCCGACCAGGCGTCGGGCAGCGGGTTGCCGGGCAGTTGGGCGGTGCCCACGACCATGAGGAGGGCGAGGCAGAGCGTGCTGCAGACGGCGAGCACGGCGGCGACGGCGGTGAGCAGCCGGGTCGCGGCGCGCGGGTGGAGCTGGTGCTCGGCGAGGCGCGCGACGGGCCAGGCGGTCAGCGGCAGCAGGAGCGGCAGGAAGACGAAGACGCCCATGGGATCACCCCTCCCCCGCCCCGTCGCCTCCTCTTTCCCTGTCGCCCGCCCCTCCCCCTTCCCCTGCTCCTTCGCCTTCCCCTTCTCCTGCTCCTTCGCCTTCCCCTTCTCCTTCCCCTTCGGCTTCCCCTTCTCCTTCGGCTTCCGCACCGGCCAGCAGGGCCCTCAGGAGCTGTTCGTCGGAAGCGGGGAGGGTGGTGACGAAGCGGGTGAGAACGGCCTGCCGGTCGCCCTCGCCGTCGAGCAGACGGCGCATGCGGAGCGCGACGAGCCCGGCCTCGTCGGCGACGGCGGTCCACTCGAAGGAGCGGCCGGCGCGCTCGCGGGCGACGGCGCCCTTGGCGTGGAGGCGGGTGAGGATGGTGATGACGGTGGTGTACGCGAGCCCCCCGCCGAGCCGTTCCCGCACCCGGCCCGCGGTGACCGGACCCCCGGCGGCCCGCACCGCCGCGAGGACCTGCGCCTCCAGCTCGCCCTGGCCGCGCCGGGGCGCGGCGCCGCCGGGTCCCGCCCCTTCGGCGTCCCGCTTCTTCATCCCTCGTCCGCCTTCCCGTTCCCGGCCGCTCGTCCGGGCCACCCGGGTGCCGTTCATCGTTCGGGGGGCGACCCTACCCGGTTCTTCTACGCCCCTGTAGATTGACGCGGGTCAGGACCCCGTCCCGTCTCCCGCCAGGAGTGTCACCCCATGTTCGGTCTGAGCGAGATCGCGATCCTGCTGGTCGTCGTCGCCCTGGTGGTCGGCGCGCGGAAGCTGCCGGAGCTGGCCCGCAACGCCGGCAAGGCGGCCCGGATCCTCAAGGCCGAGGCGCGGGAGATGAAGGCCGACGGCACCCACCGGGAGCCGACGGCGACCTACACGGTCAGGGACACCCCGGCCCCGGCCGGCGGCACTCCCGCCGCCGCCGAGAAGCACTGACGGAAGCACTGCCGGACGCACTGCCGGACGCACGGACGGAAGCGCGGCCGGACGCACGGACGGAAGCACCGGCAGGCGCACCGGCGGACGCACGGACGGAGGCGCCGACCGGGGCACTCGCCGAGACACCGGCCGCACGCGTCACGCGGCGGGGAGCGGCTCGGAGACCGACGCCAGGTAGCGGGCGTACTCGTCGAGCGCGGCCAGCGCCTGCTCGTCGTCGCGGTCGATCAGCCAGGTGAGGGTGAGGCCGTCGAGGACGCCGAGGCCGTGGCGGGCGAGGACCGCGAGGTCGACGGTCCAGGCGAGACCGGCCGCCCGGGCCATCGACTCCAGGTGGGCGCGGTTCACGTCCAGGTAGTGCCGGTACTGGCGGCGGGCCAGGTCGGCGAGGCCGGGGCGGCGCAGCGCGTACTGGGTGACCTCGTACGTGACCAGGTGCTCGTCCGGGCGGGCCAGGACCTGCTCCCAGTAGGCGTGGAGGACGGCGCGGACCTTCTCGAAGGGCGTGGCGCCCTCGGGGTGGGCGAGGTCGGCCGGCGGGAGGTTGCGCTCCATGATCCGCTCGATGACGGTCTGGAACAGCTCCTCCTTGGAGCGGAAGCAGTAGTGGAAGGCGCCGAGCGGCACCCCGGCCTCGGTGACGACGGCCCGGGTGGTGGCCTTGCCGACGCCGTCGCGGATCATGACCCGGATCGCCGCCTCCGCCAGCTGCTCGCGGCGCTCGGCGGCGGAGAGTCGGGGCATGGCGCGGGCTCCTCGGGGAGGGTGGGGACGGCGGGCCGGGTCAACGTACCGCAGGGGCCGCGTCGGGGCCCCGGGTCGAGGCCCTACAGGAAGGCCATGCCCTCGCCCCGGTAGGTGGGGACGGCGTCGACGATCCGGTCGTGCTCCACGAGGTGGAGGGTGTCGACCCGCTCGCACAGCTCGCCCGCCTTGGCGTGCCGGAACCAGACGCGGTCACCGACCCGGAGGGTGTCGGCCGCCGGTCCGGTCAGCGGGGTCTGCACCTCGCCCGCGCCCTCGGCGCCGAGCATCCGCAGCCCGGCCGGGTGGACGGGGACGGGGAGCCGGTCGGGGCCGGGCGCGCCGGAGGCCGCCCACCCGCCGCCGAGGACGGTGACGGTGCCGGGGGCGGGGCGGCGGACCACGGCGAGCGCGAAGAAGGCGGCGGGCAGCGGGCTGAAGCCCCGGTAGTGGTCGAAGAGCGCGGGGGCGTAGAGCCCGGAGCCGGCACCGAGCTCGGTGACGGCGGGCTCGGCGGAGGTGGACTCCAGGCTGCCGGTGCCGCCGCCGTTCACGAACTCCAGCGGCGCCACCTCCCGCACGGCGCGGACGGCGGCGGCCCGGCGGGCGCGCAGTTCGCGGGCGGAGAGCTGCTGGACCACGCGGACGGCGGCGCGCATCGGCCGGGCCTGGGTCGGCTGGTCGTCGCCGACGCCCGCGATCTGGCCCTCGTACGCCATGACGCCGACGAGCCGCAGCCGCGTCCTGGCGACGACGGCGCGGGCCAGCGCCGCCGCCTGCGCGGGGGCGTGCAGCGGGGAGCGGCGCATGCCGAGGTGGACACGGCCGCCGAGCAGGCGGAGGGAGGCGTCGAGGTCGAGGCAGACCCGCACGGGCGGCCCGGAGGGGCCGATCGCCGCGGTGAGGAGGTCGAGCTGTTCGGGCGAGTCGACCATGACGGTGACGCGGGCGGCGGTGTCCTCGTCGGCGGCGAGGCGGCGCAGCGCGTCGGTGTCGGCGGTGGGGTAGCCGACGAGGACGTCGACGGCGGGGTCCCGGGCGGCGAGCCAGAGGGCCTCGGGAAGGGTGAAGGCGAGGACGCCGGAGAAGCCGGGGTGGGTGAGGACCTCGTCGATGAGGGCGCGGCAGCGGAGCGACTTGCTGGCGAGGCGGATCGGTTTGCCGCCGGCGCGGCGGGCCATCTGGGCGGCGTTGGCGCGCAGGGCGCCCAGGTCGACGACGGCGAAGGGCGGCTGGAGGCCGGCGGTCGCCTTCTCCAGGTCGGCGAAGCCGGCGGGGCGCGGGACGGGCACGGCGGCGGTGGCCGCGGCGTCGGGGCGGGCGCTTGCCATGGTGGGCGGCCTTTCGTGGACCTGCTCGTGGACCTGTCCGGGGACCCGCTCGGGGACCCGTTCAGGGACCCGTTCAGGGACCCGCTCGGGGACCCGTTCAGGGACCTGCTCGGGGACCCGTTCAGGGACCTGGTCGTGGACCTGTTCGTGGACCTGCGGACCCGTTCGTGAACCCGCTCGGGGACCGTGCGCGGCTTCTCCGGAACCGGTGGCGACGCCGTCACGGTCTCTTGGTCGTCCGTCCAAGTCAAGACTCCGCGACCCTTGACTTGGACGGTTGTCCAAGTCCACCCTTCCGGACAATGAGAACCGGCGGTAACCCGCCACACCGGCCGAAGGGACCGCCCGGCATGAGCAGCAGCGAGAACGGCGCCGTCTGGCGCAACTGGGCCGGGAACGAGGAGGCCCGCCCCCGGCGGGTGCTGCACCCGGCGAGCACCGAGGACGTCGCGGCGGCCGTGAAGGACGCGGTGCGGGACGGGCTGCGGGTCAAGGCGATCGGCGCGGGCCACTCCTTCAGCGGCGTCGCCGTCGCCCCCGGCGTGCAGCTCCGCCTCGACCGGCTCGACGCGGCCGTCTCCGTGGACGCGGAGACCGGGCTCGTCACCGTCGGCGCCGGCATGCCGCTGTGGAAGCTGAACCCGCTGCTCGCCTCGCACGGCCTCGCCCTGGAGAACATGGGCGACATCGACCGGCAGACGGTCTCGGGCGCGATCTCCACCGGCACCCACGGCTCCGGCGTCCGCTTCGGCGGCATCGCCACCCAGGTCCGGGCGCTCGAACTCGTCCTCGCCGACGGGTCGGTGACGGTCTGTTCGGAGACCGAGCGGCCGGAGCTCTTCGCGGCGGCCCGGGTCGGCCTCGGGGCGCTCGGGATCCTCACCAAGGTCACCCTCCAGACCGTCCCGCTGTACGCCCTGCACGCCCGGGACGCCTCGATGCCGGTGGCGGAGACCCTCGGCCGGCTCGACGAACTCGTGGCGGACAACGACCACTTCGAGTTCTTCTGGTTCCCGCACAGCGAGACCACGCTCACCCGCCGCTTCCGCCGGCTGCCCGGCGACACGCCCCTCTCCCCCATCGGCGGCTTCTCCCGGCACCTCGACGAGGCCGTGAGCGGCCCCGCCTTCGAGGCGCTGAACCGGCTCGGCACCCGGGTGCCCCGCCTGGTGCCGCCGATCACCCGCTTCGCCGCCCGCGCGATGTCCTCCCGGTCCTGGACGGACCACGCGTACCGGATCTTCGCCTCGGTGCGCGACGTCCGCTTCCACGAGGGCGAGTTCGCGATCCCCCGCGCCCACGCGGCCGAGGCGCTGCGCGAGCTGAGGAAGTGGATCGACGCCCGCGGCGAGCCGGTGTCGTTCCCGCTGGAGGTCCGCTTCACCGCCGCCGACGACATCTGGCTCTCCACCGCGCAGGGCCGGGAGAGCTGCTACATCGCCTTCCACCAGTACCACCGGATGCCGTACCGCCGGTACTTCGACGCCTGCCAGAAGATCCTGGGCTCCTACGGCGGCCGCCCGCACTGGGGCAAGATGCACGACCTCGGCGCGGCGGAGCTGCGTCCCCGCTACGAGCGCTTCGACGACTTCGTGGCCCTGCGGAACTCCCTCGACCCCTCCGGCGTCCTCTCCAATCCGTACCTCGACCGCGTCCTCGGCGCACCTCCGGCGGCGGGCTGACCCCCGGCGCCGCGCGGTGGCACACTGACCCGGTCTGCCGAAGGAGTACCACCGTGTCCGTGATCCAGCGCCTGCGCACCGCCGTCCGCCGGACCTACCGCCGCACCGTGGACCTGAGCCACCCGGCGCGCTCGCCGCTCGGCAGCGCGGTCGTCAACTGCGTGGTGTACGCCGACGGCGTGCGCCGTACCGTCCGGGGCGGCGGCGCGGAGGAGGCGCTGCGGCATGTGCGGCGCACCGGCGACGGCTTCGTGTGGATCGGCCTGCACGAGCCGGCGGAGAAGGAGCTGACCGTCCTCGCCGAGCTCTTCGGCCTGCACCCGCTGGCCGTCGAGGACGCCGTCCACGCCCATCAGCGCCCCAAGATCGAGGAGTACGACGGTGTGCTCTTCGCCGTCCTGAAGACGGTCCGGTACGTCGAGCACGAGGAGCTCACGGCGACCAGCGAGGTGGTGGAGACCGGCGAGCTGATGGCCTTCGTCGGCCCCGACTTCGTCATCACCGTCCGACACGGCGGGCACGGTTCCCTCGGTCCCCTGCGCGAGGCCCTGGAGGAGCTGCCCGAGCAGTTGACCAAGGGCCCGTCGGCGGTGCTGCACGCCGTCGTCGACCACGTGGTCGACGACTACCTCGCCGTCGCGGACGCGGTGCAGACCGACCTCGACGCGATCGAGAACGCGGTCTTCTCCGCGCAGGCCGACCGCCGCGACGCGGGCCGGATCTACCAGCTCAAGCGGGAGCTGCTCGAACTGCGCCGGGCCGTCGCCCCGCTCGCCCGCCCGCTGACGGCGCTCGCGACCCGGCCGATGCCGCTGGTGGACCCGGAGATCCGGGCGTACTTCCGGGACGTCACCGACCACCTCTCCCGCGTGACCGAGCAGATCGCCTCGTACGACACCCTGCTCGACTCGGTGCTGCAGGCGCACCTGGCGCAGGTGACGGTGGCGCAGAACGAGGACATGCGGAAGATCACCGCGTGGGCGGCGATCGTGGCCGTGCCGACGATGGTCTGCGGGGTCTACGGCATGAACTTCGACCACATGCCGGAGCTGCGCTGGACGTACGGCTACCCGCTGGTCCTCGGGGTGATCGCGACGGCGTGCTACGTCATCCACCGCGGCTTCCGGCGCAACGGCTGGCTGTAGGAGCCGGACCCCGGGACGGAGCGTGACGCGGGGCCGCGCCCCGGGGGCGCGGCGTAGGGGTGCGAGACGACCGGAAAGGCGCCGCGAGCGGCGGATATGAGAGGTTTGCTCCGTTCATCCGATCGACGGGCGGCGGAGAGGTGCGGCACGGCATGGCGCGGTGGGACGGGACGGGGACGGCGGCGGGCCCGGAGGGGGACGCGCGGCCGGCGGACGACGAGGCCCGCTGGTTCCGGGTCCTGCTCCACGTGGGCTTCTTCCTGCTGCTCGGCTCCTCGCTGACCCGCTTCCTGATGCGGCACACCGGCGAGGGGATCGCCCCCTGGGTGGTCGCCCTCGCCGCCCTGCTCGCGGTGCTGTACGTGGCCGAGCCCGCCCTCGCCGACGACCGGGCCCGGCGGCACGTGTGGCTCGGCACCTGCGCGGCGACCTGGATCGCGCTGGTCTTCCTGGCCCCGAGCTTCGCCTGGTGCTCGATCCCGCTCTTCTACCTCGGGCTGCGCGATCTACGGCCGCCGGTCGCCGCTTGCTTCATCGGGCTGCTCACGGTCGTCTCGGTCACCGCGCAGCTGCGGCTCGCGGGCCGCTTCGAGTTCGACATCCTGCTCGCGCCGCCGGCGATCGCCGCCCTCTGCGTCGCCGTCTTCGTCCGCATGGACCAGCAGACCCGGCGGCAGCGCGAGCTCATCGCCGACCTCGTCCGCACCCGCAGGGAGCTCGCCGCCACCGAGCGCCGCGAGGGCACCCTCGCCGAGCGGCAGCGGCTCTCCATGGAGATCCACGACACCCTCGCCCAGGGCCTGTCCAGCCAGCAGATGCTGCTCCAGGCCGCCGACCGCACCTGGCGGTCGGACCCCGAGACGGCCCACCGGCACGTGCGCGCGGCCACCGCGATCGCCGAGCACAACCTCACCGAGGCCCGCCGCTTCGTCCACGACCTGGCCCCCGCCGACCTCGCCGGGGGCGGCGGCCTGGACGAGGCCCTGCGCACCCTGGCCCGCCGGGAGTCCACCGGCGGCCTCGCCGTCCGCTGTCACATCGAGGGCGTTCCGGCCCGCCGCCTGCCGGACCGGGTCCAGTCGGCGCTGCTGCGGATCGCGCAGGGCGCGCTCGCCAACGTGCGGGAGCACGCGGACGCCCGTACCGCCGCGCTCACCCTCACCTACCTCGACGACCAGGTCGTCCTGGACGTCGCCGACGACGGCCGGGGCTTCGACCCGGCGGCGGTCGGCGCGGGCGGCGGCGTCCGGGGCCACGGGCTGCCGGCGATCCGCACCCGGGCCCGCCAGCTGGGCGGCACCCTGACGGTCGAGTCGGCCCCGGGCGAGGGCACGGTCCTGTCGGCCGCCGTCCCCCTGACCGCGCCCTGACCGCTCCCCGGCGGACCCGCTCCCGGTCAGGCCGCGGGAGCGCCGCCCGGGTAGGCGACCCGCGCGGTGATGCGGGCGATCCGCCGCGCGGACTCCTCGGGCGGTGCGACGGGCTGGACGATGTGGCTGACGGTGAGCCGCACGATGGTCTCGACCGCGAGCCCCCGCGACTCCTCGTCCACATCGGGCCAGGCCTCGATCGCGTACGCGTCGAGCAGCGTCATCGCGGTCCCGAAGACGGGCTCGGTGCGCGTGGTCAGGTACGCGAGCAGATCGGCGTCCGCCCCGCCCCGGGCGGCAAGGAGCACGCTCTTGATCAGCGGATTGTCGACGGCCTGCTGGAGGGTGTACCGCACCCCGGCCCGCGCGGCCCGCTCCAGCTGCCCCCGGTGCGCGTCCAGCTCCCGCTGGATCCCCACCAGGAAACGCTCCAGCTCGCGCTGCACGAGCGCCCCGCCGATGGCCTCCTTGGACCCGAACTCGTTGTAGAGCGTCTGCCGGCTGATCCCCGCGGCCCGCGCGATGGCGGTCATCCGCAGCACGCCCCACCCGTCGGCCGCCACGAGCCCGTAGGCGGCATCGAGCACCTGCTCCCGGAGCAGGGACCGAACACTCTCACGGAAACTGGTCATCGTGCCCCCACCATAGACGCGCGGCGGGGTCGCCGAGGTGACGGACTATGCCGCTTCCGCGCGGTCGGCGAGAAGTCGCCGGTACCAGCTCAGGTGGCGGGGGAAGACGGCGGTGAAGCCGGGGCCCGGGCCGCGGCCGAAGTCGGTCCAGGGGCGCTCGTCGGCGAACCAGTGGTCGAGGCCGAACATCTCCAGGTGGTGCGCGGCGAGCGGGTTCCCGGCCAGCAGCGTCCGGGCCTCGGCGAACTCCACGGCGGGACCCCGGGCGGCCCGCACCGGCTCCGGGAGCAGGGGCTCGACGGCGGCGAGCAGCTCGTCGTCGGAGACCGGGTCCGGGTGGGCGAGGTAGTACGCGCCGGGCCCGGTGGCCGGGGAGAGCGCGGCGCCGAGCAGGGCGCCCGCCAGGCTCTCCACCTCGATGAGCGAGTGGAGCGAACCGCTGCCGACGAGCGGCCCGGGCAGCGCGGCGAGCAGCGTCAGGATCCCGGGGACCACCTGCCGGTCCCCGGTCCCGTAGACGAGGTGCGGGCGCAGGACGGTGCCGCTGGCGTCCAGGACGTACCGCTCGCCCGCGGCGCGGGTCCGGCTGGTCGCCGACACGGGGGCGAGCGGAAGGGTGCCGGGGGCGGCGGCGCGGAAGGGTCCCCGGCCGTGCACGGAGGCGGTGCTGAGGGAGACGATCCGGCCGACTCCGGCCCGGCGGGCGGCGTCGACGAGCGCGCGGGTGCCGTGCTCGTTGACGTCCCGCAGGAGCTCCTCCTCGCCGCCGATCGCGGAGGCGCAGTGGATGACGGCGTCGACCCCTTCGCAGGCCCGGCGCAGGCTCCCGGCGTCCCGGACGTCGCCCTGGACGGTCTCGACGACGGGACCGCCGGCGGGGGCGTCCGGGTGCGCGGCGGGGGCCGCGTCCGGGTTCCTGACGAGCAGGCGCACCCGGTCGAGATCGGGGTGCGCGGCGGCAGCGGCGGCGACCCGGCCGCCGATGAAGCCGGTGGCGCCGGTGACGAGGAGGCGGGTTCCCATGACGATCTTCCGGTGAGAGGGCGGACGCGGCCGGGCGGTCAGCCGGCGAGGCGGCGGTCGACGTCGGCGAGCGCGACGGCGCCGGTCGGCGAGGAGAAGGTGCAGGTGAAGACGGACTGGCCGTCCTGGCGCCCGGAGACCCGCACGGCGTACGTCTCGGGGTCGAGGGCGGGGACCGTCTCTGCCGTGATCCAGCACGGGGTGTCGAGCTCGGCGTAGCGGTGGAAGGAGACGTTCATCACCGAGGGGAAGAACTTCTCGGACCCGACGGTGGCGTGCGCGGCCTGGCGGGCCGCCTCCAGGAGCAGCATGCCGGGGACGTGGTCGTTGGGGCGGCGGAAGAGCGTGGGGTGGCCGGTGTCGATGCGCAGCTGCCACTGGCCGGGCAGGGGGCCCGCTCCGAGGACCACGTCCTCGGGCCGCGCCCGGCCGACCGACTGGGGGTCGATTCCGGATATCAGCGGCACCGGCCGGCCGAGGAGGGCCAGCTGGGGGCCGCGGATCCGGCGGTACGCGGCGGCGGAGGTGCAGCTCGCCACACCACGCCCGGTCGCCACGAGGCGTCCGTCCCGGGTGAGGACCGTGGTGGTGCGCAGCGCCCGCAGCCCCCGGCCCCGGCCGCGGACGTCGGAGAGGATCACGTCGACGGTGAGGTCGGTGTCGCCGTCGTCCACCAGGAGGGCGTCGGGCTCGGCGTCGTAGGAGAGGTCCCAGAGGACGAACTGCGACTCGACGGGGACGTCGTACTCGGCGTGGGCGATGAGCATCGTCGCCTGGCGTATGGTCTCGGCGACCAGAATCGGATCGTGCCGGTCGCCATCGACCGGGGAGAAGAAGGGATGCCCGGTGGACCAGGCGGCGGATACGGAGAAGCGATTCTCCGCGAGCTGCGTCCAGCCGGTGGGGATGATGTCCAGGGGATCGTGCCGGTGGACGAACTCTCCCGGGACGCTCGTCCCCGTCTCCCCCTGTGGATTCTGCCGGTCCATGCCTGTTCCCCCCGTGGCCCTACCCCCCGAGCCTCTTGCCCGGCCCGGCGTAGGGTACGTACGTTCCGGTTTCTTTTTCAATGCTTCACGTCACACGGCGAAAGCACACAGTGAGACAGCGGGAGGGCCCTGTGGCGCAACAAGCGCGTGCCATCCGAACACGACGGACGATCCTCGAAGCAGCCGCCACCGTCTTCGCGGAGCGCGGATACGAGCGGGCCACCGTCGGGGAGATCCTCGCGCGCGCCGGAGTGACCAAGGGTGCGCTGTATTTTCACTTTGCGTCCAAGGAAGAGGTCGCGATGGGCGTCCTCGACGCCCAGCTGCTCGACGAGCCGCTCACTCCGCAGGAGGTCAAGCTCCAGGAGCTCATAGACCAGGGCTTCCTGCTCGCCCACCGCCTGCAGCACGACCCGCTGGTGCAGGCGAGCGTCGCGCTCGCCCTGGACAGCGGAGCGGTGAGTGTCAACCGCGCCATCCCGTTCCAGGCCTGGGTCGACCAGGTCTCGGACATCCTCACCGTGGCGCGGGCGCGCGGCGAGCTGCTCCGCCATGTCAATGTGACGGACACGGCCGAACTGTTCTCCGGAGCGTTCACCGGAATCCAGACGATGTCCGCCGTACTGTGCGATCGCAATGATCTTCCTCATCGGACGACGGTGCTGATGAAGCATCTGATCCCGTCGATATGCACGCCGTCGATCCTGCTGGAGCTGGACATGAGCGCGGAGCGGGGGCGGGCCCTCGCGGCCGAGTACGAGGCGGGGCGGCACCGTCGGGACGATGTCCCGGCCGACATCCACGCGTAACCGGAGCACCCGACAAAAACATACCGACCGGTCTTGTCTGCGCCCCGACGGCACTCCGCCGTCGGGGCGCTCTGGCATCATGGCACTGAGTGTGTTTTGCTGAGGGTACTCAGTGCCACAAGCATTCCAGGGAGCTCGAAACCATGGGCAAGGACTTCGACCTGTACCGGACGTCCGAGGAGCACGAGATGCTCCGGGAGTCGGTGCGTGCGCTGGCGGAGGCGAAGATCGCTCCGT
>NZ_JBEZNU010000012.1:161348-213741 GCF_040653375.1 Streptomyces sp. NPDC047974 | reverse complement strand
GATCCCGACCTGGAACCGGCCGATCCGCTGCCGCTGGTCCCGGGAGGGGTGACGGCCCGCCGTCCCGCCCCGCCCCCTCCTTCCCCCCTGTTCGTACGCATCCGATCAAGGAGTACGCATCACCATGGCCCGTTTCGACGTCAACGCCGCCCGCGCCCAGCGCCAGGAGGGCCGCGGCCGCTCCTGGACCTTCGAGCTGGACGGCGACACCTTCACCCTCCCGACGGAGCTCTCCCGTACGACCGCGAAGGGCCTGCGCAAGCTCGACGACAACGACGTGGACGGCCTGCTCGCGCTGCTCATGGGCGCCGAGCAGTTCGCCCGCTTCGAGGAGCACGACGTCACCATGCAGGACATCGCCGCAATCCTGGAGGCGTACGGCAAGGAGACCGGGCTCGGCCTGGGGGAAGACTGAGCCTCGTCGAGTTCGTCGACGAACACGCCGAGGCCCTTGAGGCGGACCTGATCCGCTACTACGGGACCGACATCCTCGACTGGCACCGGGGCGAGCTGTCCAGCCGGCGGCTGCTGGTGCTGATCAAGCACCTGCCCCGGGACAGCGCGCTCCAGCGCGACCTCCACGGCGAGGTGGCCGAGTGGTCGGTCACCGACCATCTGCTGGCGGCGGTGGTGGACCACCTGGCCGTCGCCAACTGGATGTTCTCCTGCGTCAACGGCGCGGAGGACGGCGACGCGCCCGAGTTCCCGGAGCCGGTGCCCCGTCCGAAGTCCACGAAGGACGAGGAGGACGGGGAGGAGGACGGGAAGGGATCCGGCGCGTCCGGGGCGGCGGTCGCCCCGGGCGCCGGGGAGGCCGTCCCGGCCGTCTCCCCCGGCCAGCTGGCCCGCTTCTTCGGCTGACCGCGGCCGGCCGGCCCGTCCGCCCGTCGGCGCCACCCTCCCGGAGTCCGTTCCCGTCAGGGGGCGGACTCCGGAGGTGCTTCCTGGGCGCGCTCGGCGGCCAGCTCCTCCTCCAGGGCCTTGGCCCGCTCGGAGAGCGTCCGGGGCTTGCGGGGCTCGGCGTCCCGGCGCTCGACGGCGCCGCCGGACTGCTGGACGGGGACGTGGGAGAGCGGCGGGACGATCGGGCGGCCGCCCTTGCCCCGCACGACCTTCCGCACGGGCTGCGCGGTGCGCCGGGCGCGCCTCTCCTGAGCCGTGACCAGCGGGTCGGGCGCCGTCGCGTGGGGCTCGGACTCCTTGCCGTACGCGGCTTCGGACTCGGGTTCGGGTGCGGATCCACCCGCGGGTTCGGGCTCGGGCCCGCCCCCGTCCCCGGCCCCTTTCCCCTCCCCCGCCTCGCGCTCCCCCGCGTCCTGCTCCCCCGTCTCGCGCTCCCCCGCGTCCTGCTCCCCCGCCTCGTGCTCCGGCGCGGAGCCCTGTTCGAACAGGGCGCGCTCCCGGCGCACCCTTTCCTCGGCCTCGACGACGGAGGCGGGCGGTTCGAGGAGGCGTGCGAAGGGCAGGGCGATGACCCGGGCGCCGTCCTGCGGCCCGGCGTCCGTGCGGCGCTGCGGGCGTCGGATGCCGCGGCCGTCGCTCTGGCCCTGGGCGTAGGCGTCGGCGACGCGGCGCTCGTACTCCCGCCGGATGCGCGGGAGTTCGTCGGAGACGGCCTCGGCCCAGCCGGAGGTGAAGGCGGTGGTCTCCCGGCGGTCGATCTCGGATCTGGGGATCACGACGAGCTCCTCGGGGGCGTACCCGAAGACGTGGACGAGCTCGGAGAGCCGTGCGAAGAGGTGGGGCAGGTCCGGATGGGAGGCGAGCCAGTCGACCACCCGCTCCCGCCGGTCGGCGTCCGACTCCGTGTCCATGTGTCAGTGCTGCCTTCCAGCCCCCTGGGGTCCCCGCGCGCCCCTCGCGCCCCGCGCTGCCCCGGAGTGGTCGGGTCCGGGAGAGCGCCCTCCAGATTACCCGGTCCGGTTTTCCTTTCGATCACGGCCAACTCGTTCGAGAACCTGACGAGAAGACACGCCGTCACCTCCATCTCGCTCGACAAACCTCGAACGAGTGTTCCACACTCTGTTCGCACAATAGTTCGAAAACGTGGTGCCCCCGCTCTCCACACGCACGCGGCGCCGCCACGCACGCACGGGCAAGCACAGGAAGGCAGGCGTCCATGACTCAGCCGGGCGAGGCATCGCGACCGCACATCCCTCTCCAGGACCGCCTCCGCCGGCTCCTCGACGGACCCGCCGCCCTCGACAAGAGGGCCCTGCTCGGGACCCTGTACGCCGAGGTCTCCCGCCGCGAGACCCTCGCGTACGCCGCCGGCTGGAACGACGCCCTCGCGACGGTGCGGCGCGGCCCCCGCCGGGCCCCCGACGCCTAGCCCCCGCGCACCGCCCCTGCGAACGAGCCCCTGCCGGAGACCGGCAGGGGCTTTTCGGCGCTTGGCCCTCACGGGCCGGAAGCGGAGCACACATGACCAAGGAACAGGAGATCCTCGACAGGATCTCCGATCTGAAGGCCGCACTTCTGGAGGAGCGGGCCAACCCGAAGGGCGACAAGGAACCGAAGCTGCCCTCCCTGCTCAAGGACCACCTCGTCAACGTGGCCCCGAAGGTCGCCACGGAGGAGCTCCTCAGCGGCTTCCTCAAGGACTGGACCGACGCGTACGACAAGATCAAGCAGATCCACACCGAGGTCAGCAAGCACAAGACGACCGAGATGCTGGAGATGCTGGGCCTGAACAGCATCGCCGCCGTGCACGAGAAGTACCAGGAGGCGAAGGAAGACCCGACGGTCGCGTGGAAGGACTGGCTCTGGGGGGCCATCGGAGGCGCCGTCCTCCTCGTCGCGATCCCCGCCCTCGCCCTGTTCTTCGCGGGCCAGCTGGTCAACCTGTCGCGGACCATCCAGACCTGGCGCCCCTTCGGCGACAACAGCGCAGGGGCACGCGCCGGGCGGAGGATCCTCGCCTCGAACGGCAACAGCGGAGTGTCGCTCCAGACGCTCGGCGCCGTCAACCAGCGCGAGCAGCGGGTCTTCATGGGCGGCACCAGCCTCGCCGACCTCGTGAGCAACCCCGCCAACGCCCAGCAGGCCGAGACGCTGGCCAAGGCCCTCGAAAAGCTGAACCCGCAGGTGGAGAGGTTCGACGCGAAGGCCCCCTCGTTCCTGGACTCGTTCAAGAGACTGCCGGACCAGAACAAGGCCGACAAGGCGGTGACCGTCCTCGGCACGGTGGGCGAGGCCATCAAGAAGGTCAACGCCGTGAAGCTGAAGAAGATCGCCGACGGCCTCGAAAAGCTCAACTCCGAACTGGACAGGTTCCAGCCCACCAAGCTGCCCACGGAAACCCAGCTCGGGAACACCGCCCAGGCGATGAGCAACCTCGCCACCCAGACCGGAACCCTCCGGGAGAAGTTCCAGAGCCTGAGCGGCACCATCACCTCCCTCGACCAGGACATCGCGGGCTCCGTCTCCCGCTGACCCCCACCCCCAGAAAGGAGGTGACCCATGTCCCTCGTCAGTTCCGCGAAGAAGGCCTCGGACTCCCTGCGCGCCCTCAAGTCGCAGGCGTCCGGCACCGGCACCTCGGTCAAGAAGGTCGGCGACGCCGGCCGTGCGGCCAACGGGCAGCTGAAGAACCTCAAGAGCGGCGCCCAGGGCGCCGGCGGCCAGCTGAAGAACCTCAGGACCGCGTCCGACCAGGCCGAACGGGCCATGAAGAAGGCCGGCGACACCGCCCAGTCCGCCGGCGGCAAGCTCGCCAAGTACGAGTCCGGCGCCGGCAAGGCCGCCAAGGGCCAGGACAAGCTCAACCGGTCCATGAAGGGCAACTTCCTGGTCCGCCTGCTCGAACTCTTCATGCCGCTCATCGAGGCCATCGTCGACATGGCGCTGCGCTCCAAGACGATGCAGACGGTCCTGAAGAAGGCCTTCAACGCCATCAAGAGCGTCATCAGCTCGGTCATGAAGGCCGTCGGGCCGATCATGAAGAAGGCCGGCAGCCTCATCAAGACGGTCTGGAACGGCATCAAGAAGGCCATTTCCAGCGTCGTCAAGGCCGTCGCCACCGTCATCAAGACCTACGTGAAGATATGGAAGACGGTCATCACCACGGTCATGAAGGCGATCAAGACCGTCATCAGCACCGTCTGGAACGGCATCAAGCGCGTCATCACCCCGGTGGTGAACTGGATCAAGAGCGCGATCCCCAAGGCGTTCAGCGCCGTCAAGGAGAAGATGTCGTCCATCTGGAACGGCCTCAAGGACATCGCGTCCCGCGCCTTCGAGGGCATCAAGAGCGGCGTCAAGGGCCCGATCAACGCCGTCATCGGCCTGATCAACTCCATGATCCGCGCCGTCAACAAGGTCAAGGTCTCCGTCCCCGGCTGGGTCCCCGTCGTCGGCGGCAAGACCTTCGGCGTCGACATCCCGACCATCCCGATGCTCGCCACCGGCGGTGTCGTCATGCCCCGCACCGGCGGCGTCCCCGCCATCCTCGCCGAGGCCGGCGAAGCCGAGGCCGTCCTGCCGCTCTCCAAGCTCGACCGGCTCCTCGCCCTCACCGCCCGCCGCGCCCGCCAGGCCCAGGGCCCCGGCGCCGCGGCCGGCGCCGGACTCCACATCGAGCACTACCACGCGGCCCGCGGCAGCGACCCGCACGCCACCGCCGACGCCCTCATGTACCTCGTGAAGGCGCGTGGAGCCCGGGCATGAGTGCCGCGCTCGCCCTGCCCCGGCTCGCCATGCCCCGCTTCCAGGTCGCCCTCGGCCCGATGCGGGGCCTCCGGCAGGCGGCCGAATCGGCGAGCGGAGCGGTACGGAACCTGCGGACCGGCGTCCAGCGGGCGTCCGCCGGCATCGGCACCCTCGCCACCGCCGCCCGTGACGCCGCCACCGCCACCCGCGCCCTCGGCCGGGACGCCACCACCGCCCGCACCGCCCTCGACCGGCTCCGCCGCTCCCCCGCCGCCACCCGCCTCAAGCGGACCGCCACCGCCGCCGGCAAGGCCCGCCGGGCCGCGGGGCGGATCGGCACCGGAGCCGGGGCCGTCCTCGCGCTCCTGCTGCCTCTGCTGCCCGTCGCCGACGTCATCACCGGCCTCATGGGCACCTTCGGCACCGTCATGACCATCGCCTCGGTCGCCATGACAGGCATCAACGTCGCCATGCGGGCCAACCCGCTCGGCTTCCTCGTCGGCCTGCTCGTGCCCATCGCCGCGTACCTGATCGAACTCGCCGTCAACTCCGAGACCGGACAGCGGATCATCCGCCAGGTCCTCCAGCAGGCGCTCAAGGTCGTCCAGTCCGTCTGGAACTTCGTCAGCCCCTTCATGAAGGCGCTCGGCAAGGCCGTCGGGACCTACGCCAAGGCCTACCTGACCGTCTTCACGACCGCGCTGAGGATCGTCGGCTCGGCCATCGGCGGAATCTCCCGGATCGGGTCCGCCGTCCGCTCCGCGAGCAACGCCCTGCGCTCCCTCGCCTCCCGCACGCTCGGCGGCGTCAAGAACGCCGTGAAGCCCGTCGTCCGCTGGATCACCGACAAGATCCCCGGCTTCTTCCGCACCGCCAAGGACGCCGTCTCCCAGGCCCTCAGGGGCATCGGCGACCTGGTCGAGGGCGGCCTCAGTGCCGTCTTCGGCGTGGTCAAGGGGCCGATCAACGGCCTCATCGCCTTCGCCAACTGGATCATCGACGGGCTCAACAAGCTGAGCTTCAAGATCCCGCTCACCGGCAAGAAGTTCGGCGTCTCCCTCGACAAGATCCCGATGCTCGCCGAGGGCGGCATCGTCGCGCCCCCCGAGGCCGGCGCCTACCGCATCGACGCGCTGGACGAGCTGGAGCACCGGCGCGTCCCCGCGCTCACCGAACCGCCCCCGCGCCCGCACCGCGTCCGGGAGTTCCGCGAGGAGCCCGGCGCCGGCCCCCGGGGGGTGGCCGAGGACCTCTTCTTCCTCCTCACCGCCCACGCCGGGACCCCCGCCGGCGCCGCACAGCCGGCCCTGACCTGACGACCCCGCCCACCCGAAGTGAGGTGACGGCCCCATGGCCGAGACCACGACCCCGTACGCCGGAAACACCCACACCGCCGACCTCGCGCCCGGCTCCCTCATCACCCAGGACGGACAGATCCAGTGGGCCGGGCTGCTCATCGGCCCCGGCACCCCCTTCGCCGTCGACAAGTCCGGGCTGAGCGGCTGGGAGGACCTCCCCGAGTACGACTCCTCCGACGCCGACCGCCCGACCTCCCACGGCGCCTGGCCCGGCTCCCGCTACGCCAAGCCCCGCAAGACGGGCGGCACCGTCGTGCTGATGCCCGAACACGGCGGCGCCGTCACGGCCGTCCGGGCGCTGCGCCAGGCGCTGGCCCTGCTCGACGAGGAGCGGTGGCTCGCCGTCCGGCTGCACGGCGAGACCCTCGCCGTGCGGGCCCGGATCGCCCAGCGGGTGATCCCCGCCGACCAGGGCTTCGCCACCCAGGGCAGCAGCCGCATGTCCGTCCAGTGGCTCGCCACCGACCCCCGCCGGTACGTGGTCAACGAGCAGCAGGCCACGACCACCCCGCCGCAGCCGGAGGCCGGCCTCACCTGGCCGCTGACCTGGCCGCTCTCCTGGGGCGAGGCCAAGTCGACCGGCGACGCCGTCGTCGAGAACACCGGCTCCGCCCCCACCCACCCGGTGATCGTCTTCCGCGGCCCCTGCTCGATGCCGAGCGTCACCGAGCGGGTCAGCCGGCGCCGGCTGCGGTACGCGATCGACCTCGCGGCCGGCGACGAGCTCACCGTCGACACCCGCGCGGGCTCCGTCATGCTCAACAACTCCGCCTCCCGGCTGCACACGGCGATGGCCGACTCCACCCCGGAGGAGCTGTTCGTCCTGGAGCCCGGCCGCAGCGACCTCTCCTTCCGCCCGGAGGAGGGCACCGACCAGGCCCTCATGACGGTCCGCTGGCGCAGCGCCGAGTGGTGACGGCCGCGCGAGGAGCGCGCCCGCGCGCCGCACGGTGACCCCGTACGACCCCTGGCCGCCCGGCGCCCCGCCGCCGGGCGGCCTTTCGTGTGCCGCCGTCCGGCGGCCGTGCCGCACCCCCTCCCCTACCCCGAGGTGACCCCATGACCGTACGAGCCGCCTGGCTCCTGCCCGAAGGGCAGACCCGCGAGGACACCCGACTCACCCTCGCCGCCCTCCTCACCCCCAGCGGCCAGAGCGCCGAGGAGACCCCGCTCCGGTCGCGGCCCGGCGTCCTGCCGGGCGGGCTGCTGCTGAACGGCGGCTCGCCGATGCAGGCCACCATCGGCACCGGCCGCGCGATCGTCCAGGGCAAGGACACCGCCCAGGGCGCGTACCTCGTCGCCGTCACCGCCCCGGAGACCCTGACGATCGAGGACGGCAACGCCCAGTACGACCGGATCGACCTGATCGAACTGGCCGTGATCGACGACCTCTACGACCGGACCGGCACCACCGAAGCCGTCGTCCGCCTGGTCAAGGGCGAGCCGAGCGCCACCCCGGTCGCCCCCGCGAGCGGCGTCGGCAGCGTGCTGCAGCTGTACACGGTCAGGGTGCCGAAGGGCACCTCGGCCGGCACCGGCGGCATCGCCTGGGCCACCGCCGTCACCACCCAGCACTGGCCCGTCGTCGCCCTCGGCGGGATCCTGCCGACCAGCGGCTACAAGGGCGCCTACGCAGGCCAGTACCGGGACGCCGCCGGCCTCCTCCAGCGCTGGGACGGCACCACCTGGGTCTCGTACCCGAAGGCGATCGGCGGCATCGCGCCGAGCGGCACCGCCGCCGGCTCCTACACCGGCCAGTTCCGGGACACCGGCGGCGGCCTCCAGCGCTGGGACGGCGCCGCCTGGCAGCACACCCAGGGCACCTCGACGCTGCTGCTCAGCGCCACCCAGTGGCTCACCGCCCAGCAGCAGAGCATCGCGGCCAACACCTGGACCGTGCTGAGCCTGCCCACCGTGGAGGTCGACGACGGCGCCGGCTGGAACGGCACCACCACCTACACCGTCCCGCGCGCCGGCTGGTGGCGGATCTCCGCCCACGCCACCTGGGAAGGCGCCTCGTCCACCGGCGTCCGCGGCTCCCGGGTCCTGGTCTCCGGCGCCGGCCAGTCCCGCATGACCTGGCTCCACCCGGCCGGCAGCGGCGCCGTCACCGTCGGCGGCGGCGGCGTGGTCCGGCTCGCCGTCGGCGACACGCTCCAGATCGCCGGTTTCCACAGCCACACCGCCGCGCTGAAGACCCTCGGCGGCTCCGGCTACGCCTGCAACCTCACCGCCGAATGGATCAAGGCCTGACCCGGTCCGCGCTCCCCGCGGCCCCTCCCGATTGGAGAACCCCATGAACCTGCGCAGCAGCTGGACCGTCGAGACCGGCCAGACCCGCGAGGACACCCGCCTCACCCAGACCGGCGTCACCACCCTGGCCAACCCGGTCCAGGTCCGCTCCGGCGTCCTGCCCGGCTCCTACGACGGCCAGTACCGGCTCGCCGCCTTCTGGACCTTCGGCTCCGCCCCCATGACCGCGACCGTCTCCGAGGGCCGCGCCGTCATCCAGGGCGACATCTCGCAGGGCGCCTACCCGGTCACCCTGCCGAACTCCGAGACCCTCACCTTCGCCCCGGGCCACGCCCAGTACGGCCGCATCGACCTGATCGTCCTCCGGATCTACGACGGCCTGTACGACGACAACCAGCGGTACGAGGCCAAGCTGGAGATCCTCCAGGGCACCGCCGACGCCGGCCCGCAGGCCCCGCTGGTCCCGGAGCGCTGCCTCCCGCTGTACGAGGTCCTCGTCCCGGCCGGCGTCAGCGCGGGCAACGGCGGCATCCCCTGGAACACCTCGCTCAAGGACCTCCGCACCCCGGTCGTCTCCCTCGGCGGCATCCTCCCGGTCGAGGGCGCGGTGCTGCCCGGCGCCTACCCCGGCCAGTACCAGGACGCCGGCGGCGCGCTCCAGCGCTGGGACGGCGGCGCCTGGGTGCCGTACTCCTCGGCGCTCGGCGGCATCATCCCGAACTCCGCCGCCAGCACCCCGGCCAGCTACACCGGGCAGTACCGCGACTCCACCACCGGAATCCTCCAGCGCTGGAACGGCACGGCCTGGGTGCCGGCCGTGCCGGGCCCGTACTACACCGAGAACAACGACCAGGGCGAGACGACCTCCGGCACCTACACCTCGACGCTCCCTGGCCGCACCACCAACCCGCTCAAGATCAGCTTCACCGCCCCGCCGTCGAAGGCGGTCGTCGCCCACTACGGCTGCCGCACGCGCGCCCGGGACGACCTGTACTCGTACATGGCACTCGAACTCTCCCTGAACGGCACCGTCCTCATCGCCCCCGAGGACGAGTACGGGATCTACACCGCCACCACCACGACGACCTCGGTCTCCTCCATGCGCCGGTTCACGAACCTGACCCCGGGCCAGACCTACACGCTCACCGCCTACTTCCGGGTCGCCCCCGCCTCCCCGGCCGTCAAGGCGTTCTTCGACAACACCTTCATCAAGGTCGACCCGCTGCCGTAGCCCCGGCCGCCCCACCACCCGCCCCACGAGAGGAGCACCCCATGCCCCTTCGCCCCGGCTGGCTGCTGCCCGACGGCCAGACCCGACAGACCACCCGTCTCACCGCCCTCGGGGCCGCCACCCCGGTCGCCCCGCTCGTCTCCCGCTCCGGCATCCTGCCGGGCTCCGCCGACGGCACGTACCGGGTCAGCGGCCTGTCCCTGACCGGCAGCGGGCCGATGACCGCGACCGTCCACTCCGGCCGTGCCCTCGTCCAGGGCCGGCCCGAGCAGGGCGCGTACCCCGTCGCCCTCGACGGCGACACCGTCCTCGCCTTCGGCGACGGCGACCCGCTCGCCCCGCGGATCGACCTCGTCGTGCTGCGCGTGTACGACGACGAGTTCGACAGCCTCACCCGCCACGAGGCCGTCCTGGAGGTGCTCGTCGGCCAGCCGTCGGCCACCCCGTCCGCCCCGGCCGTCCCCGCCGCCTCGCTGCCGCTCTTCACCGTCCGGGTCAAGGCCGGCACCTCGGCCGGCACCGGCGGCATCGACTGGACCGGCGGCGACCTCACCGACCTGCGCACCACCGTCGTCTCGGCCGGCGGCATCCTGCCCGTGTACAACAACGCCGGCGTCCCCGGCTCCTACCCGGGCCAGTACCAGGACAACGACACCGCCCACCACCTCCAGCGCTGGAGCGGCACCGGCTGGGTCGCGTACCCCAGGGAGATCGGCGGCGTCGCCCCCCAGGGCGCGCTCACCGTCGGCGGCTACACCGGGCAGTACCGCGAGCACAACGGCGTCCTCCAGCGGTGGAACGGCACCGTCTGGGCGAACTACCAGCCGCCCGTGGAGGTGGAGTCGGCCACGACCGGCGCCGCCGCGCTCACCGGCTGGGCCCTCGTCGCCTTCGACGCCCGCCGCAGCCGCGGCCTGTGCACCATGTCGGTCACCGTGACCCGCACCGGCACCCAGATCGACGTCAACACGGCGGGGAACGTCACCAACGACGAGCCGCTCTGCACGCTGCCGTCCGGCTGGCGGACCCCCGTCGGCATGGAGGCCGTCGCCGGCGACGGCTACGGCTGCGGCGCCGCCTACCTGTCCCCCACGGGCACGGTCACCCTGCGGACCTGGTCCTCCAACGGCGCCCTCGTCCCCGGCCGCAACATCCGCGTCAGCGCCACCTACATCCTCCCGTGAGGTCGTCATGAGTCTCGACACGCCCTACCGGGCCATCTTCTGCGACCTGGTGACCGACCAGACCCTCGACATCCTGCCGCTGCGGGACGTCTCCTTCGAGGACTACATCGGCCGGGCCGGCTCGCTCTCCGGCACCGTCCCCATCCCCGACCGCGCCATGGCCGACCGCGCCCACCAGATCAAGCCCGGCCGCACCACCGTCTACCTGGAGCGCGGCGGCTACCTGTGGTGGGGCGGCATCGTCTGGACCACCAACCTCCAGGGCAGCGACCGCGGAGTGGTGACCCTCTCCGTCCAGGCCGCCACCTTCGACTCGTACGCGGGCCGCCGCCGCATCCGCACCGAGCTCAAGTACACCCAGGTCGAGCAGTTCGACATCATCCGCGGCCTCTGGAGCGAACTCGGCGCCGGCCTCGGCGCCAGCTCGGTCGACCCCGGCGACGACGTGCCCACCAAGGCGGTCCCGCGGACCGCGGCGTGGCGCTTCGGCGACGAGACCGTCTACCAGGAGGCGCTCGACCAGCTCGCCGCCTACGAGGACGGCGTCGAGTACCACGTCCTCGTCTACCGCGACCCCGCCGACGGGCAGCGCGTCCGCCGGCTCCGGCTCGGCTCCCCCAAGATCCGCACCGGCGCCACCGACATGGTCTTCGACCGCCCCGGCACCATCCTCGGCTACTCCCTCCCGGACGACGCCACCCGCGGCGGCACCACCTCGCTCGCCCGCGGCGCCTCCGGCAACGGCAACGCCGCCGCCGAGTCCCGGCCGACGGTGTCCGCGGAGATCCCCGCCGTCGGCCTGCCCGACCGCTGGCCCCAGCTGGACCTCTCCACCGACTACAACGACGTCAGCGACAAGGCCGTCCTCGACGCGCTGGCCACCGCCGTCCTCCGGGAGGCCCAGGGCTCCGTGCAGATCCCCGAGATCAGCATCCGGCTGTCCGGGATCGTCCCCCCGGCCCTCCTCGGCCGCACCGCCCGCATCCGGATCACCGACGAATGGCACCCGACGGGCCTCGACGCCCGCTACCGGATCGTCGGCGTGAAGGTCCGCCCGGCCGAACGCGGCCGCCCCGACACCGCCGACCTCGCCCTGGAGGCCCTCTGATGGCCCTGCTGCCCGAGTCCATCATCGACCGGCTGATCCAGATGGAACGCCGGATCAACGCCCTGTCCACGGCGGTCAACACCCGCCCCCCGCTCACCGAGATCCTCAACGGCTCGCTCGCCGTCAGGCGGCAGGAGGGCCCCCAGGACCCGGTGACCCTGGTCGCGCAGATCACCACCAGCGGCCCCGGCGGCAGCAAGCCCGTGCTGCGGGTCAACGACGCCTACGGCCACGAGATCCTCTCCGACGACATCCTCACCGGCGGCCTCGCCCGTCCCTGGCTGCCGATGCTGCCGCCGCAGGACCTCGCCTCGGTGAACTGGCCGGCCACCAGCGCCACCGCCTGGACCGCCATCGCCCAGTCGCAGAACCCGATCTGGCAGCCCAAGATGCGGCTGCGGATGCTCACCCGGGTCTCCTCCGGGGCCACCGGGCAGATCCGGGTGATGGTCGGCGGCGTCCCGTTCGGCTCCACCGTGGCCGCCGGCGCCGTCTTCGACCACACCGCCGCCGTCACCGCCGACATGCAGGCCGACTTCGGCAAGGACCTCACCGTGGAGGTCCAGGGGATCGTCACCAGCGCCTCGGGCACCGTCTACGCCCGGCCGGTGCTGATGTACGGCCGCCAGACCTGACCGACCGCCCGCCCGTCCTCCCGCAAGGAGAGCACCCATGATCCCCGACCCCACCCAGCCCTGGGGCGTCGCCATCGACTACGCGGGCCGCGGCACCGTCGCCGAGCAGGGCCACACGGTCGAGCTGCGGCTGTACGACAACAGCCTCGGCGGCCCGCTGGAACCCGACCCGATGACCGGCGAGTACCCCGCGGTGTACGTCACCGCGCAGATCGCCGAGAACGGCGAGGGCGGCGCCCAGCTGCGCGGCTACGGCCTCACCATGGTCCAGCCCGTCAACGGCCGGCCCGCCGTCCCCGACCCCGACGCCGTCGTCCGCGCGGTCGCCGCCGCCCTCACCGACTTCGAGACCCGCAGGACCGCCTTCGCCGCGCTCTGCGCCGCCTGGACCCCGGCCCCCGAACCGGAGCCCTCGCCCGAACCGGAGCCCTCGCCGGAACCGGAACCGGAGCCCGGGGCGTAGCCCCCGCGCCCCGTCCGCCCCACGCACTCCCCCCGCCCCATCCGCCCCGCGCCCCCGACGGCCGGGGTTTTCGCATGTCTGGAGGACCTCAGATGGCCACCCCCTTGTCCGCGGACCGGCTCCTCGCCGCGCTCCGCGCCGAAGGCGTCACCGTCGTCGAACACCCCGGCTGGCGCGGCCACCACCGCAACCGCGCCGGCGCCTGGGGCCCCGTCGCCGGCGTCATGATCCACCACACCGTCTCCACCGGCACCGCCCACTCCGTCGAGATGTGCTTCGACGGCTACGACAGCCTCCCCGGCCCCCTCTGCCACGGCGTCATCGCCAAGGACGGCACCGTCCACCTCGTCTCCGACGGCCGCGCCAACCACGCCGGCGGCGGCGACCCGTCCGTCCTGCGGGCCGTCGTCACCGAGGCGTACGGCGACCGGCCCCCGGCCCCCCGCGAGCACCAGGGCAGCGCCGGCGCCGTCGACGGCAACTCCCGCTTCTACGGCTTCGAGTGCGTCAACCTCGGCAACGGCCGCGACCCCTGGCCGGCCGCCCAGCTCGACGCGATCGAACGCGTCTCGGCCGCCCTCTGCCGCGCCCACGGCTGGGGCGCCAGGTCCGTCATCGGCCACCTGGAGTGGTCCGACTGGAAGAGCGATCCCAAGGGCTTCGCCATGCCCGTCATGCGCGACCGGGTGCAGAAGCGGCTCGGCGCCGCCCCCGCCCCCCGGCCCACCGCCCCCGCCACGCCGGCCACCCCCCGCTACCAGCCCTTCCCCGGCGCCGCCTTCTTCCGGAACGACCCCAGCTCGCCGGTGATCACCGCGATGGGCCGCCGGCTGACGGCCGAGGGCTGCGGCCGCTACCAGGTCGGACCCGGCCCCCGCTGGACCGAGGCCGACCGCAGGTCGTACGAGGCCTGGCAGCGCAAGCTCGGCTTCCGCGGCGCCGACGCCGACGGCTGGCCCGGCGCCGCCTCGTGGAACGCGCTGAAGGTCCCGTACACCACGTGATCCCCCCCGTGATCCCGCAGTGATCCCCCAAGGAGGGACCCCCATGTCCGAAGCCGCGAAGCGCACGGCCCGCACCGTGCTGCAGACCGCCGTCGCCCTCGCCCTGGTCCTGCCGGCGCTCGTCGACGCCTCCGGCATCCCCGCCACCCTTCCCTGGGTCGCCGGCGCGCTCACCGTGGCCGGCGCCCTGACCCGGGCGATGGCGGTCCCCGCCGTACAGCTCCTGCTGCCCCTGTGGCTGCGGACGGACCAGGGCGGCGCCGATGACCGAGGCTGATCCGAACGACCCGGTCGCGGTGGCGCTCGAACTGGAGCGGCTGCGCGGCACCCTCGAAGCCGGCTTCGCCCGCGTCGACGGCTCGCTCGCCCTGCTCGTCCAGCGCAGCGACCAGACCGACAAGCAGCTCGCCGACCACGAGGCCCGCCTCGACGACCTGGAGCGCGCCCGCTGGCCGCTCGCCTCCATCGCCGCGCTCACCGCCGGCGCGGGCGTGCTCGTCGCGCTGTGGGAACTGGCCGGGCGGTGAAACCCCGAAGGGCGGCCACCCCGTGCGCAACGGGGTGACCGCCCTTCGGTCAAGCGACTCGCTTACTGGTTGTACGGACCGTAGTCGTAGTCCTCCAGCGGAACGGCCTGGCCGGAGCCGGTGCCGAACGGCGAGTAGTCGAGGTCGTCGTAGCCGACGGACGAGTACATCGCCGCCTTGGCCTCCTCGGTCGGCTCGACCCGGATGTTGCGGTAGCGGGACAGACCCGTACCGGCCGGGATGAGCTTACCGATGATCACGTTCTCCTTGAGGCCGATGAGGCTGTCGGACTTGGCGTTGATCGCCGCGTCCGTCAGGACTCGGGTCGTCTCCTGGAAGGAGGCGGCCGACAGCCAGGACTCCGTGGCCAGCGAGGCCTTGGTGATACCCATCAGCTGCGGACGGCCGGAGGCGGGGTGACCGCCCTCGGTGACCACACGACGGTTCTCCTGCTCGAACTTCGAGCGCTCGACCAGCTCGCCCGGGAGGAGCTCCGCGTCGCCGGACTCGATGATCGTCACGCGGCGGAGCATCTGCCGGATGATGATCTCGATGTGCTTGTCGTGGATCGACACGCCCTGCGAGTTGTAGACCTTCTGGACTTCGCCGACCAGGTGGACCTGGACCGCGCGCTGACCGAGGATCCGGAGCACGTCGTGCGGGTTGGTGGCACCCACGGTGAGCTTCTGGCCCACCTCGACGTGGTCGCCCTCGCCCACGAGCAGACGGGCACGCTTCGAGATCGGGAACGCCGTCTCGTCGCTGCCGTCGTCCGGGGTGACGACGATCTTCTTGGTCTTCTCGGTCTCCTCGATGCGGACGCGACCGGCCGCCTCGGAGATCGGGGCGACACCCTTGGGCTGACGCGCCTCGAAGAGCTCGACGACACGCGGCAGACCCTGGGTGATGTCGTCACCGGCCACACCACCGGTGTGGAAGGTACGCATCGTCAGCTGGGTACCGGGCTCACCGATGGACTGGGCGGCGATGATGCCGACCGCCTCACCGATGTCGACCAGCTTGCCGGTGGCCAGCGAGCGGCCGTAGCAGAAGGCACAGGTGCCGACGGCGGACTCACAGGTCAGGACCGAGCGGGTCTTGACCTCCTCGACGCCCGCGTTGACCAGGGCGTCGATGAGCACGTCACCCAGGTCGACGTTGGCCGGCGCGATGACCTTGCCGTCCACGACGACGTCCTCGGCGAGCATCCGCGCGTACACGGAGGTCTCGACGTCGTCCGTCTTCCGCAGGACACCGGCCTCGTCCTTGGCCGCGATCCGCAGCTTCAGACCGCGCTCGGTGCCGCAGTCCTCCTCGCGGATGATGACGTCCTGCGAGACGTCCACCAGACGACGGGTCAGGTAACCCGAGTCGGCGGTACGCAGGGCGGTGTCGGCCAGACCCTTACGGGCACCGTGCGTCGAGATGAAGTACTCGAGGACGGTGAGGCCCTCACGGAAGGACGCCTTGATGGGACGCGGGATCGTCTCGTTCTTGGCGTTCGACACCAGACCACGCATACCGGCGATCTGACGCATCTGCATCATGTTTCCTCGGGCGCCCGAGTCCACCATCATGAAGATCGGGTTCGTCCGCGGGAAGTTCGCGTTCATCGCCTCGGCGACCTCGTTGGTCGCCTTGGTCCAGATCGCGATGAGCTCCTGAGTGCGCTCTTCCTTGGTGATGAGACCGCGCTCGTACTGCTTCTGGACCTTCTCGTCCTGCTCCTCGTAGCCCTTGACGATGGCCTTCTTGGCCTCGGGCACGACGACGTCGGAGATGGCCACGGTGACGCCCGAACGGGTCGCCCAGTGGAAGCCGGCCGCCTTCAGGTTGTCGAGCGTCGCCGCCACGATGACCTTGGGGTAGCGCTCCGCCAGGTCGTTGACGATCTCGGAGAGCTGCTTCTTGCCCACCGAGTAGTCGACGAACGGGTAGTCCTCGGGCAGCAGCTCGTTGAAGAGCGCGCGGCCCAGCGTGGTCTTCACGCGGAACGAGTCGCCCTGCTGCCACTCCGGCTCGCCCTCCTCCGCGACCGGGGGGACCCAGCCGCGCGGCGGGACGGTGCCGATCGGGAAGCGGATGTCGATCTCCGACTGGAGAGCGAGCTCCCCGGCGTCGAACGCCATGATCGCCTCGGCCGTGGAGCCGAACGCGCGGCCCTCGCCCTTGGTGTCACGCAGCTCGCCGTCGGTGGTGAGGAAGAACAGACCGAGGACCATGTCCTGGGTCGGCATCGTCACCGGGCGGCCGTCGGCCGGCTTGAGGATGTTGTTCGAGGACAGCATCAGGATGCGGGCCTCGGCCTGCGCCTCCGCGGAGAGCGGCAGGTGCACGGCCATCTGGTCACCGTCGAAGTCCGCGTTGAAGGCGGTGCAGACGAGCGGGTGGATCTGGATGGCCTTGCCCTCGACCAGCTGCGGCTCGAAGGCCTGGATGCCGAGGCGGTGCAGCGTGGGCGCACGGTTCAGCAGAACCGGGTGCTCGGCGATGACCTCTTCGAGGACGTCGTACACGACCGTGCGGCCGCGCTCGACCATCCGCTTGGCGCTCTTGATGTTCTGCGCGTGGTTCAGGTCGACCAGGCGCTTCATCACGAACGGCTTGAAGAGCTCCAGCGCCATGGCCTTCGGCAGACCGCACTGGTGCAGCTTGAGCTGCGGGCCGACGACGATGACGGAACGCGCCGAGTAGTCGACACGCTTGCCGAGCAGGTTCTGACGGAATCGACCCTGCTTGCCCTTCAGCATGTCGCTGAGGGACTTCAGCGGACGGTTGCCGGGGCCCGTGACCGGGCGACCACGACGGCCGTTGTCGAAGAGGGCGTCGACCGCCTCCTGGAGCATCCGCTTCTCGTTGTTCACGATGATCTCGGGGGCACCGAGGTCGAGCAGACGCTTCAGACGGTTGTTGCGGTTGATCACACGGCGGTACAGGTCGTTCAGGTCGGAGGTCGCGAAGCGGCCACCGTCGAGCTGCACCATCGGACGGAGGTCCGGCGGGATGACCGGCACGCAGTCGAGAACCATGCCCTTGGGGCTGTTCGCGGTCTGCAGGAACGCGGAGACGACCTTGAGGCGCTTGAGCGCACGGGTCTTCTTCTGGCCCTTGCCGGTACGGATGATCTCGCGGAGCTTCTCCGCCTCCTCCTCCAGGTCGAAGGACTCCAGGCGCTTCTGCAGCGCCGCGGCACCCATCGAGCCGTCGAAGTACGTGCCGAAGCGGTCACGCAGCTCGCGGTAGAGGAGCTCGTCGCCCTCCAGGTCCTGGACCTTGAGGTTCTTGAAGCGGGACCAGACCTCGTCCAGACGGTCGATCTCGCGCTGCGCGCGGTCGCGCAGCTGCTTCATCTCGCGCTCGGCGCCCTCGCGCACCTTGCGGCGCACGTCGGCCTTGGCGCCCTCGGCCTCCAGCTCGGCCAGGTCGGACTCGAGCTTCTTGGCGCGGTTCTCCAGGTCGGAGTCGCGGCGCTGCTCGATCTGCTGGCGCTCGACGGAGACGTGGGCCTCCAGCGACGGCAGGTCGCGGGTACGACGCTCGTCGTCGACGAAGGTGATCATGTACGCCGCGAAGTAGATGACCTTCTCGAGGTCCTTCGGGGCGAGGTCGAGCAGGTACCCGAGGCGCGACGGGACGCCCTTGAAGTACCAGATGTGGGTGACGGGAGCGGCCAGCTCGATGTGGCCCATCCGCTCACGGCGCACCTTGGCGCGGGTGACCTCGACGCCACACCGCTCACAGATGATGCCCTTGAAGCGGACACGCTTGTACTTGCCGCAGTAGCACTCCCAGTCCCGGGTCGGACCGAAGATCTTCTCGCAGAAGAGTCCGTCCTTTTCGGGCTTCAGGGTGCGGTAGTTGATGGTCTCCGGCTTCTTGACCTCGCCGTGGCTCCACTGACGGATGTCGTCAGCGGTGGCCAGACCGATCCGGAGCTCGTCGAAGAAGTTGACGTCGAGCACTATGCGTCAATCCCTCTCAGGGTTGTAAGGCTGTGGGGTCTGATACGGGGGTCCTGGGGCCGGCGGACCTTGATCACTCAAGGTCCGCCGGACTCCCGTCAGACCTCTTCGACGCTGCTCGGCTCGCGCCGGGACAGGTCGATGCCGAGCTCCTCCGCTGCGCGGAAGACGTCCTCGTCGGTGTCGCGCATCTCGATGGACATGCCGTCCGAGGACAGCACCTCCACGTTGAGGCACAGGGACTGCATCTCCTTGATGAGCACCTTGAAGGACTCGGGGATGCCGGGCTCAGGGATGTTCTCGCCCTTGACGATGGCCTCGTAGACCTTCACGCGGCCGGTCACGTCGTCGGACTTGATCGTCAGCAGCTCCTGGAGGGCGTACGCGGCGCCGTAAGCCTCCAGCGCCCACACCTCCATCTCACCGAAGCGCTGGCCACCGAACTGGGCCTTACCACCCAGCGGCTGCTGGGTGATCATCGAGTACGGGCCGGTCGACCGGGCGTGCAGCTTGTCGTCGACCAGGTGGTGGAGCTTGAGGATGTACATGTACCCGACCGAGATCGGGTCCGGGAACGGCTCGCCGGAGCGGCCGTCGAACAGGCGCGCCTTACCGGTCGGGAGCACCATGCGCTCGCCGTCGCGGTTCGGGATGGTGTGCTGGAGCAGACCGGCGAGCTCGTCCTCGCGGGCACCGTCGAAGACCGGGGTCGCGACGTTGGTGCCGGGGGCGACCTGGTCGGCGCCGATGGCCTGCAGGCGCTGCGCCCACTCGTCCGCGAGGCCGGAGACGTCCCAGCCGCGGCTGGCGAGCCAGCCGAGGTGGATCTCCAGGACCTGTCCCGGGTTCATTCGGGACGGGACACCCAGCGGGTTGAGGATGATGTCGACCGGGGTGCCGTCCTCGAGGAAGGGCATGTCCTCGATCGGGAGGATCTTGGAGATGACACCCTTGTTGCCGTGGCGGCCGGCGAGCTTGTCACCGTCGGTGATCTTGCGCTTCTGGGCGACGTAGACGCGGACCAGCTGGTTCACGCCCGGGGGAAGCTCGTCCCCCTCCTCGCGGTCGAAGACGCGGACACCGATGATCTTGCCGGTCTCGCCGTGCGGGACCTTCAGGGAGGTGTCGCGGACCTCACGGGCCTTCTCACCGAAGATCGCGCGGAGCAGGCGCTCCTCCGGGGTGAGCTCGGTCTCGCCCTTGGGCGTGACCTTGCCGACCAGGATGTCGCCGGCGACGACCTCGGCACCGATGCGGATGATGCCGCGCTCGTCGAGGTCGGCGAGGACCTCCTCGGAGACGTTCGGGATGTCCCGGGTGATCTCCTCGGGGCCGAGCTTGGTGTCACGGGCGTCGACCTCGTGCTCCTCGATGTGGATCGAGGAGAGGACGTCGTCCTGCACGAGGCGCTGCGACAGGATGATCGCGTCCTCGTAGTTGTGGCCCTCCCACGGCATGAACGCCACGAGGAGGTTCTTGCCGAGCGCCATCTCGCCGTCTTCGGTGGCGGGACCGTCGGCGAGGACCTGGCCCTCGATGACGTGGTCACCCTCGGCGACGACGACCTTCTGGTTGACGGAGGTGCCCTGGTTCGACCGGGAGAACTTGTGCAGGCGGTACGTGTTGTACGTGCCGTCGTCGTTGGCGACCGTGATGTAGTCGGCCGACAGCTCCTGGACGACACCGGCCTTGTCGGCCTTGAGGACGTCGCCGGCGTCGGTGGCACAGCGGTACTCCATGCCGGTGCCGACGAGCGGGGCCTCCGCCTTGATGAGCGGGACGGCCTGGCGCATCATGTTCGCGCCCATGAGGGCGCGGTTGGCGTCGTCGTGCTCGAGGAAGGGGATCATGGCGGTCGCGACCGACACCATCTGGCGCGGCGAGACGTCCATGTAGTCCACGTCCGACGGCTCGACGTAGTCGACCTCGCCGCCACGCTTGCGGACCAGGACGCGCGGCTCGGTGAACTGCAGGTCGTCGTTGAGCGCGGCGTTGGCCTGCGCGATGACGAACCGGTCCTCCTCGTCGGCGGTGACGTAGTCGACCTCGTCGGTGACCTGGCCGTCGACGACCTTGCGGTACGGCGTCTCGATGAAGCCGAACGCGTTGACGCGGCCGTACGAGGCGAGCGAACCGATCAGACCGATGTTCGGGCCTTCGGGGGTCTCGATCGGGCACATGCGTCCGTAGTGGGACGGGTGCACGTCTCGGACCTCGAAGCCGGCCCGCTCACGGGAGAGACCACCGGGGCCCAGCGCGGACAGACGACGCTTGTGCGTCAGACCCGAGAGCGGGTTGTTCTGGTCCATGAACTGGGACAGCTGGCTGGTGCCGAAGAACTCCTTGATGGAGGCGACGACCGGCCGGATGTTGATCAGGGTCTGCGGCGTGATCGCCTCGACGTCCTGGGTGGTCATCCGCTCGCGGACGACGCGCTCCATGCGGGCCAGGCCGGTGCGGACCTGGTTCTGGATGAGCTCGCCGACGTTGCGCAGACGACGGTTGCCGAAGTGGTCGATGTCGTCGGTCTCGACGACGATCTCGTTGCCGTTCTCGCCGATCGTCTCGGTCTCGCCCGCGTGGAGCTTCACGAGGTACTTGATCGTGGCGATGATGTCGTCGGTGGTGAGGATGCCCGCGTCGAGCGGCTCGTCGGCGCCGAGCTTCTTGTTCACCTTGTAGCGGCCGACCTTCGCGAGGTCGTAGCGCTTGGGGTTGAAGTACAGGTTCTCGAGCAGCGTCTGCGCGGCCTCGCGGGTCGGCGGCTCGCCCGGACGGAGCTTGCGGTAGATGTCGAGCAGCGCGTCGTCCTGGCCCTGGGTGTGGTCCTTCTCCAGGGTGGCGCGCATGGACTCGTACTCGCCGAACTCCTGGAGGATCTGCTCGGTGGTCCAGCCGAGCGCCTTCAGGAGGACGGTGACCGACTGCTTGCGCTTGCGGTCGATGCGGACGCCGACGAGGTCGCGCTTGTCGATCTCCATCTCCAGCCAGGCACCCCGGGACGGGATGATCTTGGCCGAGAAGATGTCCTTGTCGGACGTCTTGTCGATGGAGGAGTCGAAGTAGACGCCCGGCGAACGGACGAGCTGCGAGACGACGACACGCTCGGTGCCGTTGATGACGAAGGTGCCCTTGTTCGTCATGAGCGGGAAGTCGCCCATGAAGACCGTCTGGGACTTGATCTCGCCGGTCTCGTTGTTGGTGAACTCGGCGGTGACGAAGAGCGGGGCGCCGTACGTGAAGTCACGGTCCTTGCACTCGTCGATGGAGTTCTTCGGCGGCTCGAAGCGGTGGTCGCGGAAGGTCAGCGACATCGACCCGGAGAAGTCCTCGATCGGGGAGATCTCCTCGAAGATCTCCTCCAGACCGGACTTCGTGGGGACGTCCTGTCCCGACTCGAGGGCGGCCTCGACGCGAGCCTTCCAGGCGGCATTGCCGAGCAGCCAGTCAAAGCTCTCGGTCTGCAGCGCGAGGAGGTTCGGAACCTCGAGGGGCTCCTTGATCTTTGCGAAGGAGATGCGCAGCGGGGCGGTGCTGGCGGCGTTGTTCATGTTGTTCGAGGCGTTGCGCGAGGCGGCCAAGAGGGGGTCCTTCCGAGGGCTCGGACTCACTACGCGCGTACCGGTCCCCAGCAACGCTTCACGGCAGACGTTTCCTGAATTGACCAAAAGGCCAGGTCAGACGGGGTCGGTCCACGAAGCTGATGCGAAGGTATGCCCCTGGTGACGGGCAGGGGGCAGCTAACAGGCAGCGCAAAGGGACAGTGTAGCCACTTGGCCCACTGATGTCCAGGGCGACTTCCTCGCGACCCTCGTTGCTCTCAACTCCGCGGTACTCGCGCCGTGCGGCGCACCTCGATACTGCCCGTTCGGTCGTCGATCCATGCCTCGGAAACGGATCGTTGTGACGACGCGTCCTGAGAATTGCGCGCGGCGTGCCGTTCGTCAAGGCCCCCGCCCGTGAGCGGCGCACGGCGAAGATCACCATACTCCGCTTCCGGGGGCCCCGAGGACCCCCGCCACGCGGGTCCCGGGAACGCCGAAAGGCGACCACCCAGATGGATGATCGCCTTTCGGTGCCTCCGCGTTACACGGGGGCGAGAGTCAGCTCAGCGAGCCGAAACGGCCTTACTTGACCGTGACGGTGGCGCCGGCGCCCTTGAGGGCCTCGGCGGCCTTCTCGGCGGCGTCCTTCGCGACCTTCTCGAGGACCGGCTTCGGGGTGCCGTCGACGAGGTCCTTGGCCTCCTTGAGGCCCAGGGAGGTGAGCTCGCGCACGACCTTGATGACCTGGATCTTCTTGTCGCCGGCACCCTCGAGGATGACGTCGAACTCGTCCTGCTCCTCGGCGGCACCGGCGGCGTCGCCACCACCAGCGGCCGGGGCGGCAACGGCGACGGCCGCGGCGGCGGTGACGTCGAACTTCTCCTCGAAGGCCTTCACGAACTCGGAGAGCTCGATGAGGGTCATCTCCTCGAACTGGGCGAGGAGGTCGTCCTGAGAGAGCTTCGCCATGATGGGCGATCCTTCCACTAATTCGGCAGGTGCCGATGTGTCTATAGAGGCGGGCGTAACGGCCCGCTACGACCCGCGCACTAGGCGGCGCGGATCAATGCGCGAGCCGAATTACTCGGCACCGCCCTGCTCGGCCTGCTTGGCACGGAGCGCGTCCACGGTGCGGACGAGCTTCGACGGCAGAGCCTGGAAGAGCTGAGCAGCCTGAGACTGCTTGCCCTTGAAGGCGCCGGCCAGCTTGCTGAGCAGAACCTCGCGGGACTCGAGGTCCGCAAGCTTCTTGATGTCGTCGGCGGAGAGAGCCTTACCGTCAAGGACACCAGCCTTGATGATGAGGTTCGGGTTCTCCTTGGCGAAGTCACGCAGGGCCTTCGCCGACTCCACCGGGTCACCGGTGACGAAGGCGACCGCGGTCGGACCAGCGAAGTGCTCGTCCAGTGCGGTGATCCCGGCCTCGTTGGCCGCAATCTTGGTCAGCGTGTTCTTCACCACGGCGTACTGGGCGTTCTCACCGAGCGAGCGACGCAGCGTCTTGAGCTGCGCGACGGTGAGACCCCGGTACTCGGTCAGCACGGCGGCGTTGGAGCTGCGGAACTGGTCCGTGAGCTCGGCCACCGATGCAGCCTTGTTGGGCGTCGGCATAGTGCGTTCGCCTCCTTCCGGGTGATGAGGACCGCTCAGAAGGGGCTGAACAAACGAAAACGCCCCGGCGCAGGCGCACGGGGCTCAGCTCGACCGGATGGAACATCCGGGAACTCTCCACAGTCACCTGCGCGGGTCGTCCGCAGTCAGCGGATCCTTCGGCCACCGCACCCGGTAAGGGCACAGCAACGACCAGCGGTCTTTGGCTTCTGTGGAAGAGTACGTGATGGTTCGACCCAGGGGCAAATCAGCCCTGAGCGCCCGCCTCGTCGGCCTCCTGGAGCATCTTGAAGAGGTCGACGGTCTCGCTCGCCGGCGGGGCCTCGACGGCGCTCTTGGTGCCGTAGTCGCTGTAGTCGGCGCGGATCTGCACCTTGCCCTCGGCCATCTCCATGCCGATGTCCATGCGGGCCGGGTAGCCGTCCTTGTTGACCCAGACCTCGGTGTCGTAGCCCTTGAGGCCGGTCTTCTTCACGTTCTCGATGAGCTTGTCGTGCTCCTCCTTGGAGAGGAGCTTCGAGGACTCGTTCGCCGCGAGCATCTGCTCGAAGGTGAGCGTGCCCTTGTAGTGCTCGGTCTCCATGCCGTTGACCTTCTCGGCACCGACGTGCTTGAGGTCCGGGGAGTCGAGCAGCAGGGCCAGCTGCTGGGCCGGGTCCTGGTTCATGTTGTCCAGGCCGCCGGTCAGCTGCTTCTGGAGGGCCTTGTCGCCGGACTCCGCGGCCGCGGCCTTCATGTCCAGCTTCATCCAGCGCTTGCCGTCCATCTCGGCGGCCTGCTTCTCGCCCATGTCCATGTACATGACGTTGTCGAGCATGACCATGCGCATCTGCTCGGGCGCGTCGGGGTCGCCCGCGCTCAGCATGGAGCCCTTCATGGTGATGTCCATCGACGCCGGGGCCCAGCCCTGGACGCCGGTCATCTCGATGGTCCCGGACTCGGCGCCGGCGCCCTCGATGCTCATGGTCATCGTGACCTTGGCCGACTTGGCGGCCGAGGTCTTCTCGTACGCCGCCGTCAGGGCCTGCAGCGGGTCGCCGAGGGCTTTGCCGACCGCCTTGGCGTCGCCGTCGTTGCAGCCGGCCAGCCCCGCGACGAGAGCCGCCGCGGAGACGGTCGCGACGCCCGCGCGCTTCCAGGTGGACTTGCTCATAGGTGTTCCCCACCCCTTGATCTTCATGATCGTCGTCTTTGCGTCTTTGCGTTCTCTTGAACCGTATCCGACGGCTACGACAGGAGGAGACGCAAATAAAGCCGCCCCCCGTTCCTCCGGAGAGGAACGGGGGGCGGCTTCAGGACTGACTGCGCCGAGCCGGAAGGGCTCAGACCGCGGCCGGGTCCTCCTCGACGAGGAGGTTGCGGGTGCGGTTCGAGTCGACCGGGATGCCGGGGCCCATCGTGGTGCTGATGGCGGCCTTCTTGATGTAGCGGCCCTTGGCGGCGGACGGCTTCAGACGGAGGATCTCCTCCAGGGCCGCGCCGTAGTTCTCCACCAGCTGCGTGTCGTCGAAGGACGTCTTGCCGATGATGAAGTGCAGGTTCGAGTGCTTGTCGACGCGGAACTCGATCTTGCCGCCCTTGATGTCGTTGACAGCCTTGGCGACATCGGGGGTCACGGTGCCGGTCTTCGGGTTCGGCATGAGACCACGCGGACCGAGCACGCGGCCGAGGCGGCCGACCTTGCCCATGAGGTCCGGGGTGGCGACCACGGCGTCGAACTCGTTGAGGCGCTGGCCCTTGGCGATCTCGTCGATCAGCTCGTCGGAGCCGACGATGTCGGCGCCCGCGGCGACCGCGGCCTCGGCACGCTCACCGGTCGCGAAGACCAGGACCCGGGCGGTCTTGCCGGTGCCGTGCGGAAGGTTCACGGTGCCACGGACCATCTGGTCGGCCTTGCGCGGGTCGACGCCCAGACGGAAGGCCACCTCGACGGTGCTGTCGAACTTGGTGGTGGAGGTCTCCTTGGCGAGACGCACGGCCTCGAGCGGGGCGTACTGCTTCTCCCGGTCGATCTTGGCGTCGGCAGCCCGGAGGGACTTGCTGCGCTTCACTTCTGCTCCTGTGGTGTTTCAGGTATGGAGTCGTGGTGCGGACCAGCGCTTGGCCCTACCACTGAGGTCACGAGGGGGAGGTGATCAGCCCTCGACCGTGATGCCCATGGAACGGGCGGTGCCGGCGATGATCTTCGACGCGGCGTCCAGGTCGTTCGCGTTGAGGTCGGGCATCTTGGTGGTGGCGATCTCGCGGACCTGCGCCTCGGTGATCTTGGCGACCTTGGTCTTGTGCGGCTCGCCGGAGCCCTTCTCCACACCCGCGGCCTTGAGGATCATCTTGGCGGCCGGCGGAGTCTTGGTGACGAAGGTGAAGGAACGGTCCTCGTAGACCGTGATCTCCACCGGGATCACCCAGCCACGCTGCGACTCGGTCGCGGCGTTGTAGGCCTTGCAGAACTCCATGATGTTGACGCCGTGCTGACCGAGCGCGGGGCCGACCGGCGGGGCCGGGTTGGCCGCACCGGCGTTGATCTGGAGCTTGATAAGCCCCGTGACCTTCTTCTTCTTGGGAGGCATTGCTCTCTCCGGGTCCTAGTGAGAGTTTTCAGCCGATCCATCCGGTCATCCGGATGGAGGCATACCGCACAACGATAACGGGTATGGCTGCGCGTCCAAAAACCGAGCAGGTCAGAGGGGCTGTGGCAGCCCCTCTGACCTGTCCGGAAACTTGTGTCGTCAGTTCTTCTGGATCTGGTCGAAGCTGAGCTCGACCGGGGTCTCGCGACCGAAGATCTCGACGAGGCCCTTGACCTTCTTCGAGTCCGGGTTGATCTCGTTGATCGTGGCCTGGAGGGTGGCGAAGGGGCCGTCGGTGACGGTGACCGAGTCGCCGACCTCGAAGTCCAGGACCTGGACCTCCAGCTTGCGGGCCGGAGCCGGCTTGCCCTCGGCCTCGGCGGCCTCGCGGGCGGCCTTCTCCTCGGCCTCCGGGGCGAGCATCTTGACGATCTCGTCCAGGGTCAGCGGGTACGGGTCGTAGGCGTTGCCCACGAAGCCGGTGACGCCGGGCGTGTTGCGGACGACGCCCCAGGACTCGTTCGTCAGGTCCATGCGGACGAGGACGTAGCCGGGGAGCTTGTTCTGCTTGACGTTCTTCCGCTCGCCGCCCTTGATCTGGACGATCTCTTCCTCGGGCACCTCGGCCTGGTAGATGAAGTCCTCGACGTTGAGCGAGACGGCGCGCTGCTCCAGGTTGGCCTTCACGCGCTTCTCGTAGCCCGCGTAGGTGTGGATGACGTACCACTCGCCGGGCAGGGTGCGCAGCTCCTCGCGGAGAGCGGCGACGGGGTCGACCGGGGCGGCCGGCTCGGCCTCCTCCTCGGTCTCGACCTCGACCTCGGCCTCGACGTCGTCGTCCTCGGCGGCCTCGTCGTCCTCGGAGTCGTCGGCGGCCTCGTCGGCGGACTCCTCGTCCGCGTCCTCGGCGTCCTCCGCGTCGTCCTCGACGTCGTCCGCCGCGACGTCCGCAGCCTCGTCCAGGTCCTCGTCCTCGTCGGCGGCCTCGACGATGTCCAGCTCGTCCTCGACGGACTCGGACTCGAAGGCGTCGTTCAGGTTCGCGTCAGACACGGTGGCTGCTTCTTCCTGCGATACAGATGGGGTGGAACAAAAAGTCAGCCGAAGACGTACTTGACTGCTTCCTGGAAGCCCAAGTCAATCACGGTCACCAGGCCGATCATCACGACCACGAAGACGATGACGACCGTGGTGTACGAGGTGAGCTGACTACGCGTCGGCCAGACGACCTTGCGGAGCTCGGCGATGATCTGCCGGTAGAAGACGGCGAGACGGCCCAGAGGGCCCTTCTTCCCGCGCTTGCCGCCCTTGCGGCCCTTCTTCTTCGACTCGGACGCGTCTTCGGCATCAGGCATGTCGATGGAGCCAACGGCGTCCGTCACGATCTCTCACCTGATTCCGGGTCGTGGCCGTGCCGCGCCCGGGTGGAGCCGCACGACAATGCAATGAAGACGTACATGCGCACACAGCCTGGCGGTGTGTGTAGCAGGGCCGGAGGGACTTGAACCCCCAACCGCCGGTTTTGGAGACCGGTGCTCTACCAATTGAGCTACGACCCTTTGCGGTGTCCCCCAACCTACCCCATGTGTGACGGGGCGGCTGCGGGCCAACGAGGAGTGAGTGTACGTGGTCTTGGGGCCTCACGTCGAACAGGAACCGCGCCGACCTGCCCGAGGGCCCTACTCCGACCGGTATCGACCGCTCCTGTCCGCTCCCTGAAACCTGTGTGCCGGGCCGGGAAACGGTCTGGGACGATGGCCGCATGAGCGCTGCTACCCCTCCCACCGAGCGTCGGGTCTCCGCCCGGATCGGTGCGATCTCCGAGTCCGCCACTCTCGCCGTCGACGCCAAGGCCAAGGCCCTCAAGGCCGCCGGGCGCCCGGTGATCGGTTTCGGCGCCGGAGAGCCCGACTTCCCGACTCCGGACTACATCGTCGACGCGGCCGTCGAGGCCTGCAAGAACCCGAAGTTCCACCGCTACACGCCGGCCGGCGGCCTGCCCGAGCTGAAGGCCGCGATCGCCGCCAAGACGCTCCGCGACTCCGGCTACGAGGTGGACGCCTCCCAGGTCCTGGTGACCAACGGCGGCAAGCAGGCGATCTACGAGGCGTTCGCCGCGATCCTCGACCCGGGCGACGAGGTCATCGTCCCGGCGCCGTACTGGACCACCTACCCGGAGTCGATCCGCCTCGCCGGCGGCGTCCCGGTGGAGGTCGTCGCCGACGAGACCACCGGCTACCGCGTCTCGGTGGAGCAGCTGGAGGCGGCCCGGACGGAGCGGACGAAGGTCGTCCTCTTCGTCTCCCCGTCGAACCCGACCGGTGCCGTCTACAGCGAGGCCGAGACCGAGGCGATCGGCCGCTGGGCCGTCGAGCACGGCCTGTGGGTCCTCACCGACGAGATCTACGAGCACCTGGTGTACGGCGGTGCCACCGCCGCCTCGCTGCCGGCCGTCCTGCCGGAGCTGCGCGACAAGTGCATCGTCGTCAACGGCGTCGCCAAGACGTACGCGATGACGGGCTGGCGCGTGGGGTGGATCATCGGCCCGAAGGACGTCGTCAAGGCCGCGACCAACCTCCAGTCGCACGCCACCTCCAACGTCTCCAACGTGGCCCAGGTGGCCGCGCTCGCCGCCGTCTCCGGGAACCTGGACGCGGTCGAGGAGATGGGCCGGGCCTTCGACCGCCGCCGCCAGACCATCGTGCGGATGCTCAACGAGATCGAGGGCGTCTTCTGCCCGACCCCCGAGGGCGCGTTCTACGTGTACCCCTCGGTGAAGGCCCTCCTCGGCAAGGAGATCCGCGGCAAGCGCCCGCAGAGCTCCGTCGAGCTGGCCGCGCTGATCCTGGACGAGGCCGAGGTCGCGGTCGTCCCGGGCGAGGCCTTCGGCACCCCCGGCTACCTGCGCCTGTCGTACGCGCTCGGCGACGAGGACCTGGTGGAGGGCGTGTCCCGGATGCAGAAGCTGCTGGCCGAGGCCCGCGACTGACCACGGGGCGACGGCACCGACCGAACGCACAAGCGGGCCCCGACTCCTCCGAGTCGGGGCCCGCTTGTGCGTTCGGTCGGGTATCGATCGGGGAATCGCCGTGCATACCGCCATTCGGGTAAGGCAGGATCGGGCGATGGAGCACCCCCGCGATCTCACCCAGCTGCCCAAGGCCCATCTGCACCTGCACTTCACCGGTTCGATGCGGCCCTCGACCCTCATCGAACTGGCCGACAAGTACGGGGTGCACCTCCCGGAGGCGCTGAAGGGCGGTACGCCTCCGCAGCTGCGGGCGACCGACGAGCGCGGCTGGTTCCGCTTCCAGCGCCTGTACGACATCGCCCGCTCCTGCCTGCGCGCGCCCGAGGACATCCAGCGGCTGGTGCGGGAGGCGGCGCAGGAGGACGTCAGGGACGGCTCCGGGTGGCTGGAGATCCAGGTCGACCCGACCTCGTACGCGCCCCACCTGGGCGGTCTCATCCCGGCCCTGGAGATCATCCTGGACGCGGTCGACGCGGCCGCCCGGGAGACCGGTCTCGGGATGCGGGTCCTGGTCGCCGCGAACCGCATGAAGCACCCGCTGGAGGCCCGCACGCTGGCCCGGCTCGCGGTGCGGTACGCGGACCGGGGCGTGGTCGGCTTCGGGCTCTCCAACGACGAGCGCCGGGGCATGGCCCGCGACTTCGACCGGGCCTTCGCGATCGCCCGCGAGGGCGGCCTCCTGGCGGCCCCGCACGGCGGCGAACTGACCGGCCCCTCCTCCGTCCGCGACTGCCTGGACGACCTGCGGGCGTCCCGCGTCGGGCACGGCGTCCGCGCGGCGGAGGACGAGCGGCTGCTGCGCAAGCTCGCGGAGCGGGGCGTGACCTGCGAGGTCTGCCCCGCCTCGAACGTGGCCCTGGGCGTCTACGAGAAGCACGAGGACGTCCCGCTGCGCACCCTCTTCGAGGCGGGCGTGCCGCTGGCCCTCGGCGCCGACGACCCGCTCCTCTTCGGCTCCCGCCTGGCCGCCCAGTACGAACTCGCCCGGCGCCACCACGGCTTCACGGACCCGGAGCTGGCCGAGCTGGCCCGCCAGTCCGTCCGCGGTTCGGCGGCCCCGGAGGACGTCCGGAAATCGCTCCTGGCGGGGATCGACGACTGGCTGGCTAGCTGAGCCCCCGCATCAGGGTGCGGGCGATCGCGCGGGCGAAGTCGTCGACGGGCGGGGGCCCCTCCCCCTCCGGCAGCGCGTCGTAGACGAAGGCCCGCTGCGCGCAGGCGCCGAGGAGGAGCGCGGCGGCGGCCCCCGGGTCGGCGTCGGGGCCGATGCGGCCGTGCTGCTGCTCGGCCCGCAGATAGGCGGTGAGGCCCTCGATGGGCCGGTGGGGGCCGGCGCCGAGCTCCCGGATGGCGGCGTCGTGGCGGGCCTTGAGCAGGGGTTCGGCGTAGAGCGAGGCGGCGATCGGGAAGGTCTGCTCGTAGAAGCGGGCGGCCTGCCGGGCGATCTCGGTGAGGTTCTCCTCGACCGTGCGGCGGCCGGGGTCGACGGCGAGCGCCTCCAGGAGGCCGCCGAGCCGCGGCAGCCGTTCCGTCAGGACGGTGAGGAAGAGCTGCTCCTTGCTGGCGAAGTGCTTGTAGAGCGCGGCCTCCGAGCAGCCCGCCGCCCGGGCGATCTCCTTGGTGGTGGTGCGGGCGAGCCCGACGGTGCCCATGAGGTCGCGCGCGGCGTCGACGATCCGGACCCGGGTCGGCTTCTGTTCCATGCATCCTCCACTCACTCTTGACGCGTAGGTGAGTATCCACCCACCCTGAGGTGAGTGAGCACTCACTTACCACTCTGGGAGGCTGTCATGAAGCTCACCGTCTTCGGTGCGACCGGTGGCGTGGGCCGGGAGATCGTCCGGCAGGCGCTGGACGCGGGTCACGAGGTGACGGCGGTCGTACGGGACCCCGCGCGGTTCACCCTCACCGGCGAGCGCCTGGAGGTCTTCCGCAGCGACCTCTCCGACGCCGGGGCCCTGCGCGGCGCGGTGGCCGGCCGGGACGCGGTCCTCTCGGGCCTGGGCGCCCGCAACCGCGCGGACGCGGCCTCCGGCATCGCGGCCCGGCTCACACGGCCGGTGCTCGGCGCGATGGAGGCGGAGGGCGTGCGGCGGCTCGTCGTGGTCAGCGCGGCCCCCGTGGGGCCCGCCGCGGAGGGCGACGGCCTGCTGGACAAGGCCGTCCTGGCGGTCATCACCAACGTCCTCAAGGACGTCTACGCCGACCTGCGGGTGATGGAGTCCGAGCTGGCCGCGAGCGCCACCGACTGGACCTCGGTCCGGCCGCCCAAGCTGACCGGCAAGCCGGTCACCGGCCGCTACCGCACGGTCGTCGGCGGCACCCCGCCCAGGGGCCGCACCCTGGCCCGCGCGGACGTGGCCCACGCCATGCTGGCGGTCCTCGACGACCCGTCGACGGTCCGCCGGGGCGTGGGCGTCGCGTACTAGGCCCCGACGGTGGCCCTCAGAGCTCGACCCCGACCGTCACCGGTTCGTTGACGAGGGTGACGCCGAAGGCGGCGTGGACGCCGGCGACGACCTCACGGGCGAGGGCCAGGAGGTCCTCCGTGGTGGCCTCGCCGCGGTTCGTCAGGGCGAGGGTGTGCTTGGTGGAGATGCGGGCGGGGCCGGAGCCGTATCCCTTGGTGAAGCCGGCCTTGTCGATGAGCCAGGCGGCGGAGGTCTTGGTGCGGCCCTCGCCGGCCGGGTAGGCGGGCGGGGCGATGTCCGGGCCGAGGCGCTCCGCCACGCGCGCGAGGAAGGTCTCGTACTCCCCCGCCGTGAGGATCGGGTTGGTGAAGAAGGAGCCGGCGGACCAGGTGTCGTGGTCCTCGGGGTCGAGGACCATGCCCTTGCCCGCGCGGAGCTTCAGGACGGTCTCACGCGCGCGTGCGAGGGGGACGCGGTCGCCGGCCTCGACGCCCAGGGCCCGGGCGGTCTCCGGGTACGCGAGGGGGGCGGAGAGCCCGCCGGCGTCCTCCAGGTCGAAGCGGACCCGGAGCACCACGTACCGCTCCGGGTGCTCCTTGAAGAGGCTGTGCCGGTACGAGAAGGCGCACTCGGCGTTCGTGAGGGTGACCGTCTCCTCGGCCCGGCGGTCGTAGGCGACGACCTCGGCGATGGTCGCGGAGACGTCCTGCCCGTAGGCGCCGACGTTCTGGATCGGGGTGGCGCCGGCCGAGCCCGGGATGCCGGCCAGGCACTCGACGCCGGCGAGGCCGGCCTCCACGGTCCGGGCGACGGCGTCCGTCCAGACCTCGCCCGCGGCGAGCTCCAGCCGGGTCCCGTCGAGGGAGAAGCCGGTGGTGGCGATGTGCAGCGCGGTGCCCTCGAAGCCCTTGTCCCCGATGACCAGGTTGGAGCCGCCGCCGATGACGAGCAGCGGGGTCCCGGAGGCGTCGGCCTCGCGGACCGCGGCGATCACCTCGTCGTCGGTGGTGGCCGTGACGAGCCGGGTGGCGGGACCGCCGAGCCGGAAGGTGGTCAGGGGGGCGAGGGGGGCGTCCTTGAGCTGCTGCACGCAGACAAGGGTACGTAGGTATCGCCTGGGCGATGCCTACGCACCCCCGTGCCCGTCAGGCCAGCCGGACGACCGCCCGGCTCATGCCCAGGACCTTCTGGCCCGCGCTGGTGGCCGTGAGGTCCACCCGCACCTGCCGGTCGTCCAGCTTGGCGGCGACCTTCGCGGAGACCTCGATCACGGCGCCGGCACCGTCGTTCGGGACGACGACCGGCTTGGTGAAGCGGACGCCGTACTCGACGACGGCGGCGGGGTCGCCGGCCCAGTCGGTGACGACGCGGATCGCCTCGGCCATGGTGAACATGCCGTGGGCGATGACGTCGGGAAGGCCGACCTCCACCGCGAACTTCTCGTTCCAGTGGATGGGGTTGAAGTCCCCGGAGGCACCGGCGTACCGCACGAGGGTGGCGCGGGTCACGGGGAAGGTCCCCGCGGGCAGCTCGGTGCCGACCTCGACCTCGTCGTAGGCGATCTTCGCGGTCATGGTCAGGCCTCCTCGGGGGCGCGGGAGACGAGCTTGGTCCAGGCGGTGACGACGTGCTCGCCGGTCTCGTCGTGGACCTCGCCGCGGATGTCCAGGATGTCGTTGCCGGCCAGCGACTTGATCGCCTCGATCGTGGAGGTGACCGAGAGGCGGTCGCCGGCGCGGACGGGCCGGGTGTAGGCGAACTTCTGGTCGCCGTGGACGACGCGGCTGTAGTCGAGGCCGAGCTGCCGGTCCTCGATGACCTGACCCGCGGCCTTGAACGTGATGGCGAACACGAAGGTCGGCGGGGCGATCACGTCGGGGTGGCCGAGTTCCTTGGCCGCCTCCGCGTCGGTGTACGCGGGATTCGCGTCACCGATCGCCTCGGCGAATTCGCGGATCTTCTCGCGGCCGACCTCGTAGGCCGGGGTGGGCGGATAGGTCCGGCCCACGAAGGACTGGTCGAGTGCCATGGCCTCGATACCTCCTGCTGGATCTGGTGCGAAAAACGCCACGAGGCCGCCCCCTGAGAGGGGGGCGGCCTCGTGAACGAGCCTGATTAGCGCGTCTCGCGGTGCGCGGTGTGCGAGTTGCAGCGGGGGCAGTGCTTCTTCATCTCAAGACGGTCCGGGTTGTTACGCCGGTTCTTCTTGGTGATGTAGTTCCGCTCCTTGCACTCCACGCAGGCCAGCGTGATCTTCGGGCGGACGTCGGTGGCAGCCACGTGAGTGCTCCTTGACGGACGGATGGGATGGGATGGTCGAACCCCCATGCCGAAACATGGGGACATGAAAGAGTAGCCGATCGCAGGACCGACCCCGCAATCGGCTACTGTGTGTAGCGGTGACCGGACTTGAACCGGTGACACAGCGATTATGAGCCGCTTGCTCTACCGACTGAGCTACACCGCTTTGATGTCGGTCATCCCGCCCGAAGGCGGGATTCCCTTCACCAGAGCCCCAATACGGAATCGAACCGTAGACCTTCTCCTTACCATGGAGACGCTCTGCCGACTGAGCTATTGGGGCGAGCGAGGAAGACATTACACGGTCCTCGGCCCATCACCCAAATCCGTTTCCCCTGGCCGTCCGGGAAGGGCTCGCACCCGCCCCGTACGCCACTCGTGGACTCATCGGTACGACTATTGCGCTCCTCCTCGAAGGCGGCCGCGCCCGCCCCTAGGCTCTGCCCCACGCTGCGTGATCTCGATCTTGGTGACTTGGTGAGGAGCCCGATGTCGGCCGACAGCAAGCAGCCCCGTCCGCCTTCCGACGACGCGGGCGGCGCGGCGACCGAGGACGCGAACGCGCTCCTGCTGTCGAACGCCCGGCTGACGGACGGACGGACCGTGGACGTGCGGCTCGTCCGGGGCCGGATCGAGGCCGTCGGCACCGCCGGGAGCCTGAGCACGGCCGGGGCCCGGGTGGACCTGGCCGGCTATCTGCTGCTGCCGGCCCCGGCCGAGCCGCACGCCCACGCCGACACGGCGCTCTCGGCCGACACCGCGGGCCCGGTCTCGTACGCCCCCGAGGCGGTGCAGCGGCGGGCCACCGAGGCGGCGCTGCTCCAGCTCGGGCACGGGGCGACCGCGCTGCGGGCGCACGTGCGGATCGGCGACGTGCACGCGCTCGGGCCCCTGGAGGCCGTGCTCCAGGCGCGGCGGTCGCTGCGCGGCCTCGCGGACCTCACGGCGGTGGCGGTGCCGCGGCTGCTCACCGGGGCGGCGGGCGCGGACGGGCTCGCGCTGCTGCGGGACGCGGTGAAGATGGGCGCCGGGGTGGTGGGCGGCTGCCCGGACCTGGATCCCGACCCGGCGGGGTACGTGGAGGCGGTCCTGGAGGTGGCGGCCGAGCACGGGGTGCCGGTCGACCTGCACACGGACGGGGACGACCCGGCGCGGCTCGCCCGCTTCGCGGCGATGGCCGGCGGGCTGCGGCCCGGGGTGACGATCGGCCCGTGCGCGGGCCTCGCGCGGCTGCCGGAGGACGTGGCGGGCCGGGCGGCCGACCGGCTGGCGGCGGCGGGCGTGACGGTGATGTGCCTGCCGCAGGGCGGCTGCGCGGGGACCGAGCGGCGGGGCACGGCCCCGGTGCGGCTGCTGCGCTCCGCGGGGGTGCGGCTCGCGGCGGGCGGCGGGGCGCTGCGGGACGCGGCGAACCCGGTGGGGCGCGGCGACCCGCTGGAGGCGGCCTTCCTGCTGGCCTCCCTGGAGGGCCTGGAGCCGGCGGAGGCGTACGGGGCGGTGAGCACCCGGGCGCGCGAGGCGATGGGCCTTCCGGAGGTACGGGTGGAGGCGGGTTTCCCGGCGGAGCTGCTCGCGGTGCGGGGCCTGGGGCTGGCGGGCGTGCTGTCGCTGGCGTACAGCCGGATCGTGGTGCACCGGGGGCGGGTGGTGGCGCGGACGAGCGCGGTGCGGGAGTACTGCGACTCGGCGGCGGCGCTCGATCTGCCGCGGCAGGCGCGGACGGATCCGGGAGGCCCGGCGGCCCGCTGAGCCGTACGGTCGGAACATGCGCATCGTCATCGCTGGAGGACACGGTCGGATCGCCCTGCGCCTGGAGCGGCTGCTCTCGGCGGGCGGACACGAGGCGGTCGGGCTGATCCGCCGCCCGGAGCAGGCGGAGGACCTGCGGGCGGCGGGTGCGGAGCCCGTCGTGCTCGATCTGGAGTCGGCGTCGGTGGAGGAGGTCGCGGAGGTCCTGCGGGGCGCGGACGCGGCCGTCTTCGCGGCGGGCGCGGGCCCGGGCAGCGGGGCGGCCCGCAAGGACACGGTGGACCGGGGTGCGGCGGTCCTGTTCGCGGACGCGGCGGAGCGGGCGGGCGTCCGGCGCTTCGTGGTCGTCTCGTCGATGGGCGCGGACGCCCGGCACACGGGCGACGACGTCTTCGACGTCTACCTGCGGGCGAAGGGCGCGGCGGACGACGCGGTCCGGTCCCGCCCGGGCCTGGAGTGGACGGTCCTGCGTCCCGGCATGCTCACCGACGACGCCGGGACGGGCCTGGTCCGGCTGGAGGCGCGCACGGGCCGCGGCCCGATCCCCCGTGACGACGTGGCGGCGGTCCTGGCCGAGCTGGTGGACTCCCCCGGCACGGCCGGCCTGACCCTGGAACTGGTCTCGGGCTCGATCCCGGTCGGCGTCGCGGTGACGGACGTGGCCGGCAACTGACCCGGCCCCCGCTCCCGAAACGGAGAAGGCCCCCGGTGCAAGCACCGGGGGCCTTCTTCACGTGGCGACGCCAGGATTCGAACCTGGGTAGGCTAAGCCGACGGATTTACAGTCCGCTCCCATTGGCCACTCGGGCACATCGCCATGGGTTCGCTGCCTTGGTTCACCGCGTTTCTGCGGTGTTCCCCGGCAACGACGTAAACAATACCTGATCCCCGGGGGTGGTTCGCCACCGGATTGATCAGCGGTTCGGGTGGCGGGTCACCCCCTAGGCTTTGGGGGTACCCCACAGCATCCGAGCAAGGAGCCACGAGTCATGGCCGACTCCAGTTTCGACATCGTCTCCAAGGTCGAGCGGCAGGAGGTCGACAACGCCCTCAACCAGGCCGTGAAGGAGATCTCCCAGCGCTACGACTTCAAGGGAACCAACGCCTCGATCTCCTGGTCGGGCGAGAAGATCCTGATGCAGGCGAACGGCGAGGAGCGCGTGATGGCGATCCTCGACATCTTCCAGTCCAAGCTGATCAAGCGGGGCATCTCGCTCAAGTCGCTGGACGTCGAGGGCGAGCCGCAGCTGTCCGGCAAGGAGTACAAGCTCTTCGCGTCGGTCACCGAGGGCATCTCTCAGGAGAACGCGAAGAAGGTCGCGAAGGCCATCCGCGACGAGGGCCCCAAGGGCGTCAAGGCGCAGGTGCAGGGTGACGAGCTGCGGGTCAGCTCGAAGAGCCGGGACGACCTGCAGGCCGTGCAGGCGCTGCTCAAGGGCAAGGACTTCGACTTCGCGATCCAGTTCGTGAACTACCGGTAGGTCCGTGTCCGAAAGCCGCCGGTCCACGGGTCGGCGGGGCTCGCACACTGGAGTCATGGACGACATCACCGTGTACGCGTACGCCGGCGGCCCCCTGGGCGAGATGCTGCTGACCGGGCAGGTCTCGGCGGGGGGCCGTCTCGCGCTGCGGTCGCTCTCGCTGCCGGGGCAGAAGGGGGCGGTCGCGGTCGCGGACGGCTGGGTGCGCGACCAGGAGGCCTTCGCGGAGGTCGCGGCGCAGCTGGAGGAGTACTTCGCCGGGCGGCGGGAGCGGTTCGAGGTGCCGCTGGCCGCGGACGCCGGGACGGAGTTCCAGCGGCGGGTCTGGGCGGCCCTGGAGGAGATCCCGTACGGCGCGACCGTCGGCTACGGGGAGCTCGGACGGCGGATCGGGGCCGGCGGGGCCGCGGTGCGGGCGGTGGGCACGGCGATCGGGCGCAATCCGCTGCTCGTGGTGCGGCCCTGCCACCGGGTGATCGGCGCGGACGGGAGTCTGCGGGGGTACGCGGCGGGCCTGGAGCGGAAGCGGGCGCTGCTCGAACTGGAGGGGGCCCTCGGGTGACCGAGGGGCTGTTCCCGCGCGAGCGGGCCGAGGTGGCGCCCGGGGCGGTGCACGTGCCGGGGTGGCTGCCGGTCGAGCGGCAGCGGGAACTGGTCGTCGCCTGCCGCGAGTTCGGGCGCGGACCGCTGGCGTACCGGCACACCGTGCTGCCCGGCGGGGGTGTGATGTCGGTGCGGTCGCTGTGCCTGGGCCGGCAGTGGGTGCCGTACCGGTATCTCGACACGGTGGGGGTCGAACTGCCGGAGTGGCTGGCCGCGTTGGGGCGGGCGGCGGTGGCCGAGGCGTACGGGGACGACGGCGGTTTCGCGCCGGACACCGCGCTGGTGAACTTCTACGGGGACGGCGCCCGGATGGGCATGCACCAGGACAAGGAGGAGCGGTCCGGGGCGCCCGTGGTGTCGCTGAGCCTCGGGGACCGCTGCGTCTTCCGGCTGGGGAACGCCGAGGGGCGCGGGCGGCCGTGGAACGATGTGGAGCTGGCGTCCGGGGACCTGTTCGTCTTCGGCCGGGAATCGCGCTGGGTGTACCACGGCGTGCCGAGGGTGTTTCCTGGGACCGCCGATCCGTCGCTCGGGCTCACCGGGCGGCTCAACCTCACTCTGCGGGAGACAGGTCGCTCGTGAGCGCACCACTGCGCCGGTCCCTCGGCGTCCTCGACGCCGTCGTCATCGGGCTCGGCGCCATGGTCGGCGCGGGGATCTTCGTCGCCCTCGGGCCCGCGGCCGGCGCGGCCGGCACCTCGGCGGGGCTGCTCACCGCGCTGGGGCTCGCCGCGGTCGTCGCGTACTGCAACGCGATGGCCTCGGCCCGTCTCGCCGCCCTGTACCCGGAGTCCGGCGGCACCTATGTGTACGGTCGCGAACGGCTCGGGCCCTTCTGGGGGTATCTGGCCGGCTGGGCCTTCGTGGTGGGCAAGACGGCCTCCTGCGCGGCGATGGCGCTGACCGTCGGCGCCTACCTGTGGCCGGACCACGCGCACGCGGTGGCGGTGGCCGCCGTGGTGGCCCTGACGGCCGTCAACTACGGGGGTGTGCAGAAGTCGGCGCTGCTGGCGCGGGTGATCGTGGCGGGGGTCCTCGCGGTGCTCGCCGCGGTCGTCACGGCCTCCTTCGCGGGCGCCCCCGACGGCCGGTTCGGGCTCGGCGGGGAGGTCACGACGGGCGGGGTGCTCCAGGCCGCCGGTTTGCTCTTCTTCGCGTTCGCGGGGTACGCGCGGATCGCCACGCTCGGCGAGGAGGTGCGCGATCCGGCCCGGACGATCCCCCGGGCGGTGCCGCTCGCCCTGGGCATCGCGCTCGCCGTGTACGCGCTGGTCGCGGTGGGCGTGCTGCTGGTCCTCGGGCCGCTCGCGCTGGCCGACTCGGCCGCTCCGCTCGCCGACGCGGTGCGGGCGGCCGGCTCCTCCTGGCTGGTGCCGGTGGTCACGGCCGGCGCGGCCGTGGCGGCGCTCGGCTCGCTGCTCTCGCTGATCCTCGGGGTGTCCCGGACGACGCTGGCGATGGCCAGGGACGGCTATCTGCCCGGCGGGCTCGCCGCCGTCCATCCGCGGTTCCGGGTGCCGCACCGGGCGGAGCTCGCGGTGGGCGCCGTGGTGGCCGTGGCGGCGGCGACGGCGGACGTGCGGGGCGCGATCGGCTTCTCGTCGTTCGGCGTGCTCGTCTACTACGGGATCGCGAACGCCTCGGCGTGGACGCTGGGCCGCCGGGAACGGGTCCTGGCGGTGCTGGGGCTCGCCGGATGCGCGGCGCTCGCGGGGGCGCTGCCGCTGGGGTCGGTGCTCGCCGGTTCCGGGGTGCTCGCGGCGGGCGTGGTGGTGTACGCGGTCAGTCGAGGACGACCCGGACTCCCTCGGCCCTGAGGCCGTCCACCCATTCCTGGAAGGTGGCCGGGCGGGGGACGGCGAGGAGCGGGGTGACGCCGAGGCAGGCGCGGGCGATGTCGGCGTGGTGCCAGATCAGGGTGCAGCCGGAGAGCTCCTGGCCGAGGGCGCGCGGGGAGCCGAAGGGGTAGGCCAGGCCGGGGCCGTGGACCGCCTCGGTGAGGGCGCAGACGAGGCCGTCCTCGTCGGTGATCCCCCGGCCGTCGAGGGTGTACGTGGTGCCGGGGACGGGGTCCGGCAGCTCGTACGAGCGCTGGGCGGCCTGTCGCCGCCAGGTGGCGCGGGAGGCGCCGGTGAAGCGGCGCCAGGTGCCGGTCTCGGCGGGGGGCCGGTGGCCGTGGAAGAGGTCCCAGACCTCGCGGGTGGGCGGCGGGACGAGGCCGGTGCGGGGGAAGGCCACGGTGAGGTCGAGCAGGCCGTGGTGGTCGCGGGCGGTGTCCCAGCCGGTGACGTGGCCCGCCTCGCCCTCGTGCTGGAGGTTCCCGCCGCGGCGGAGGACCTGGTAGCGGACCTCGCCGAAGCCCGTGGCTCCGGTGGCGAGGGCGTCGCGGAGCGCGCCGCGCGGGGAGCAGCCGAGGAAGGTGACCTCGGTGCGGGAGGGGTCGGGGCCGGGGAGCGGGATCAGGTGGGCGCAGGGGATCGCTCCGGTGGCGCCGCCGTGGAGGCGGCGCGGCGGGCCGGCCGCCTCGATGGTGACGAGGTCGCCGCGGGCGCCGAGGACGCGGACGGCGGTGAACCGCCAGGGGCCGTCGGGGGTCTCGACGTCGAGGGTGCCGAGCGGGGCGGTGCCTTCGACGATGGCCTGGGTGACGGCCCGGGCGAGCTCGCCGCGGGGTTCGCAGCCGCGGAGTTCGTGGCGGAGGCGGGGGTGCGGGGCGGGGTCGCCGTAGAGGCCGTCGACGTCGTGGCAGAGGGCCAGGACGTGGCGGCCGGAGAGCAGGGCGTAGCGGGGTTGGTGCACGGGACTCAGAAGCCCGGGCGGCCGTACTGCTGCTGCCCGTACGCGTGGCCGCCGTACGCCTGGTCGGTGGGGACGATGTCCTTGCCGAGGGGCAGCAGGGAGACGGGGATGAGCTTGAAGTTCGCGATGCCGAGCGGGATGCCGATGATCGTGATGCAGAGCGCGACGCCGGTGACGATGTGGCCGATGGCGAGCCACCAGCCGGCGAGGATCAGCCACAGGACGTTGCCGATGCAGGAGGCGGCGCCGGCGCCGGGCTTGTCGACGACCGTGCGGCCGAAGGGCCAGAGGGCGTAGAGGCCGATGCGGAAGGCGGCGAGGCCGAAGGGGATGCCGATGATGGTGATGCAGAGGAGAACGCCGGCGAGGAGGTAGCCGAGGAACAGCCAGAAGCCGGAGAGGACGAGCCATATGACGTTGAGGACGGTCTTCACGGTCGGTGTCCTGCCATCTCTTCGAGCCGGGCGATCCGCTCGGCCATGGGCGGGTGGGTCGAGAACATCTTGGAGAGTCCCTTACCCGGACGGAAGGGGTTCGCGATCATCATGTGGCTCGCGGTCTCGATGCGGGGCTCGGCCGGCAGCGGGAGCTGCTTGGTGCCGGCTTCGAGCTTCCTGAGGGCGTCGGCGAGGGCGAGCGGGTCGCCGGTGAGCTGGGCGCCGGAGGCGTCGGCCTCGTACTCGCGGGAGCGGGAGACGGCGAGCTGGATGATGGAGGCGGCGATCGGGCCGAGGACGAGGATCAGCAGGTAGCCGAGGAGGCCGGGTCCTTCGTCGTCGCTGGAGCGGCCGACGGGGATCAGCCAGGCGAAGTTGACGAGGAACATCACGACGGAGGCGAGCGCTCCGGCGACCGAGGAGATGAGGATGTCCCGGTTGTAGACGTGGCTCAGCTCGTGGCCGATGACGCCGCGGAGTTCGCGCTCGTCGAGGAGGGAGAGGATGCCCTCGGTGCAGCACACGGCGGCGTTGCGCGGGTTGCGGCCGGTGGCGAAGGCGTTGGGCGCCTGGGTCGGCGAGATGTACAGGCGCGGCATCGGCTGGCGGGCCTGGGTGGAGAGCTCCCGGACCATCCGGTAGAGGGCGGGGGCCTCGAATTCGCTGACGGGGCGGGCGCGCATGGCCCGCAGCGCCAGTTTGTCGCTGTTCCAGTACGCGTACGCGTTGGTGCCGATCGCGACGACGAGTCCGACGATCAGGCCCGTACGGCCGAAGAAGCTGCCGATGACGATGATGAGGGCGGAGAGCCCTCCGAGGAGTACGGCGGTCCTCAGCCCGTTGTGCCGGCGGTGCACGGTACGCCCTCCAAGTGGTGCGGCAGGGGAACCCTTTGCTTCATGGTCCACGCGTCCAGTGGACCCTCACGTACTGGTCAACGCCAGGCGGGAGGCTGCGGTTCCCCCGGCCGCACCGGGGAGGGGTTACGCCGTCCGGGTGATCCCGGCCGGGTCAGCGCGCGGCGGGGATCTTGTCGGTGCCCGTGGCGAGGCCCGCCTTGACGAGGGCGTCGGCGACCGGCTCGACCTCGCTGGTGCAGTGGGCGCAGCGGGAGGCGATGGCCGGGATCTCCGCGTAGCAGCGGGGGCAGTCGCGCTTCTCGGACTTGGGGTCGGCGGCCTCTTCCTTCGCGAACTTCTCCTGGACCTTCGCCATGGGGACGACGAAGAGGAAGTAGAGGACGAGGGCGGTGATGGCGAAGGCGATGGTGGCGGCGATGGCGAGGCCGTACGGGAAGACGGTCTTGCCGACGCTGAACTTCGCCTCGCTGAAGTCGCCGACGGAGCCGGTGGCGAGGCCGATGAGCGGGGTGATGAACGCCTTGCTGAAGCCGGTGACGACGGCCGTGAACGCCGAGCCGACGGCGAGGCCGATGGCCATCGAGACGACGTTCCCGCGAAGTATGAAGTCCTTGAATCCGTTCAGCACGGGGTGTTGCTCCTAGAGGCGATGCGTGGGGGGAGGGTCAGAACAGGCCGGTCGTCGCGAAGCGGAGGACGAACTGCGGGTAGCCCGACAGGACGGCTCCGACGACGGCGGTCAGCACGATCGCCAGGGTGACGGGCGCGGGGGCCCGCCGCCGCTCGGTGGCGATCGCGTCCTGGGGCGTGCGGAACAGCAGGGCCGTCCACCGCAGGTAGTACGCGAGGCCGATGACGACGTTGACGCCCATGACCACGGCCAGCCAGCCGAGGCCCGCGTCGACGGCCGACGAGAAGACGGTCACCTTGGCGAAGAGGCCGATGATACCCGGGGGCAGACCGGCAAGATTCAGGAGGAAGAAGGCGAGCGCGAGGGCGGCGGCGGGGCTGGTGGCGTACAGCCCGGCGTGGTCGGTGATCCGCTTGCCGGGGTGGGTGCGGGCGACGAGGGCGACGACCGCGAAGGCGCCGAGGTTCACGACGGCGTACATGAGGGCGTACGCGACGGTGGCGCCGACCTGCTCGTCGCTGGAGTACGCGGCGGCCCCTATCGGCACCAGGAGGTAGCCGGCCTGGGCGACGGAGGACCAGGCGAGCAGCCGGACGGCGCTCCGCTCGCGGGTGGGGTCCTGGCGGAGGGCGGCGACGTTGCCCGCCGTCATGGTGAGGGCGGCGAGGACCGCTATGGCCGGGCCCCAGACGTCGGCGTACGAGGGGAAGGCGACGACCGTCACCAGGATGAGCCCGGTGAAGCCGACGGCCTTGCCGACGACCGACAGGTACGCGGCGACGGGCAGCGGGGCGCCGCTGTAGGTGTCGGGGACCCAGAAGTGGAAGGGTACGGCGGCGACCTTGAAGGCGAAGCCGACGAGGGTGAGGGCGACGCCGGTCTGGGTGAGGGTCTGGAACGGCCCGGGGACCTCGTCGAGGCGGGCGGCGATCTCGGTGAGGTGGAGGGTGCCGGTGGCGGCGTAGACGAAGCTCGCGCCGAGGAGGGTGACGGCGGTGGCGGTCACCGAGGAGAGGAAGAACTTGAGGGCGGCCTCGCCGGAGCGGCGGTCGCCGCGCTTGAGACCGACGAGCGCGAAGGCCGGCAGCGAGGCCACCTCCAGGGCGACCACGAGGGTGGCGAGGTCGCGGGCGGCGGGCAGCAGGGCGGCGCCGGCGGCGGAGGACAGCAGCAGGAACCAGTACTCGCCGGCCGGGAGCTTCTCCCGGGTGGCGGGCAGCGAGAGCAGGCCGGTGAGCAGGGCGCCGCCGAGCACCAGGAGCTGGATGACCAGGGTGAAGTGGTCGGCGGTGTAGCTGCAGCCGGCGGTCTGGACGCGGCCGGCGGTCTGGGCGACGGGGGTGAGGCAGAAGGTGGCGCGGTCGCCGGCGCGCAGCGGCAGCAGCAGGACGAGGGCGGCGGCGAGGCCGGCGAGGGAGATCCACCCGAGGAGCTGCTTGCGCGCGGCGGGGAGGAAGAGGTCGGCGACGAGGACGCCGAGCGCCACCAGGGCGGTGAGGGTGGGGGGCGCGATGGTCGCCCAGTCGACGGACTGGACGAGCGAGGCGTCGGCGGTCATCACTGGGTGCCTCCGGCGAGGAGCTGCTGGACGGCCGGGTCGGTGAGGCCGAGGAGGACGGCGGGCCAGAGTCCGGCGAGGACGGTGAGGGCGACGAGCGGGGTCCAGGCGGCCAGCTCGTACGCCTGGACGTCGGCGAGCTCGGGCTCGCCGGCCGGGCGCGGGCCGCCCATGCAGACGCGGCGGACCACGATCAGCAGGTACGCGGCGGAGAGCAGGGTGCCGAGGCCGCCGAGGACCATGAAGACGAGGTACGCGGGGCGACTGAGCCCCTCGGCCGGGTCGAAGGCGGCGAAGAGGGCGAGCATCTCGCCCCAGAAGCCGGCCAGGCCCGGGAGGCCGAGGGAGGCGACGGCGGCGAAGGCGAGGAGCGCGCCGAGGCGGGGGGCGCGGCCGTAGAGGGCGGCGCCGGTGGCCCCGGCGAGGGTGTCGAGGTCGGCGGTGCCGTACCGGTCCTTCACGGCGCCGACGAGGAAGAACAGCAGGCCGGTGATGAGGCCGTGGGCGATGTTGGCGAAGAGCGCGCCGTTGACTCCGGTGGGGGTCAGGGTGGCGATGCCGAGGAGCACGAAGCCCATGTGGCCGACGGAGGAGTACGCGATCAGCCGCTTGAGGTCGCCCTTGGCGCCGGGCCGCGCCAGGGCGAGGCAGGCGAGGGAGCCGTAGACGATGCCGACGGCGGCGAAGGCGGCCAGGTAGGGCGCGAGGGTGCGCATGCCGTCGGGGGCGATGGGCAGGGCGATGCGGACGAAGCCGTACGTGCCCATCTTGAGGAGCACGCCGGCGAGGAGGACCGAGCCGACCGTGGGGGCGGCGGTGTGGGCGTCCGGCAGCCAGGAGTGCAGCGGCCACATCGGGGTCTTCACGGCGAGCCCGAGACCGATCGCCAGGACGGCGGTGACCTGCACCGACGTGGTAAGTCCGCGGCCGTTGTCGGTGGCGAGCGCGACCATGTCGAAGGTGCCGCCCTTTATCCCGACGAGGAGCAGGCCGAGCAGCATGATCACGGAGCCGAGCAGCGTGTAGAGGATGAACTTCCCGGCGGCGGGCCGCCGGCCCTCGCCGCCCCAGCGGGCGATGAGGAAGTACATCGGGACGAGGACCATCTCGAAGGCGAGGAAGAAGAGGACCAGGTCGAGGACGGCGAAGGTGGCGAGGGTGCCGGCCTCCAGGACGAGCAGCAGCGCGACGAAGGCCTTCGGGGACGGGCCCGTGGGCGGCTTGAAGTAGGAGTACAGCGCGCAGAGGAAGGTCAGCAGCGCGGTCAGCACCAGGAGGGGGAGCGAGATGCCGTCGACGCCGAGGTGGATCCGCACGTCGAGCGCCCTGATCCAGCTGATGTCCGTGGTCGCCTGCATCCTCGACGGCCGGTCGTGGTCGAAGCCGAGGGTGAGGGCGAGCACGGCGAGGAGGATCGCGCCGGTGACGGTGACGCCGTGGCGGAGCACGGCCTGGTCGGGCGACTTCCCCTTCAGTCCGGGCGGGGCGGGCAGGAGCGCGGCGGCGGCGCCGAGGAGCGGCGCGGCGACGGTGAACGCGAGGAGGAACTGCATCACGGACGGGCTGATATCGATCACGGCTCACGCTCCGGCGAAGGCGTTGGCGAGGGCGACGGCGGCGATCGCCAGGACGACGGAGCCGGCGAGCAGGGCGCTGAGGTAGGTCTGCACGTTGCCGGTCTGGGCGCGGCGGACGAGCCAGCCGAGGCCCTTGGCGGTGTTCGCGGCGCCGCTCACGTAGGTGTCGACGACCTCGCGGTCCAGGAAGCGGACCAGGGACGCGGCGCCGAGCACCGGACGGACGAACACCTTCCGGTAGAGGGCGTCCAGGTGGAAGCCGTCGGCGGCCGGGCGGTACAGCGGGCCGAGGAGGGCGCGGCCGGGGTCGGCCGGGTCCTCGGCGGGGTGCGGCAGGTGCAGCGCCTCGGCCTCGACGAGACCGGCGTCGGCGTCCGGGTGGGCGACGTGCGGGGTCTTCACGGCGGGTACGGCCCTGGCGGCGAGGGTGCGCCAGACGGCGTACGTCACGGCGCCGCCGGCGACGGCGAGGCCGGTGCCGAGGACGGCGGTGGTGAGCGTCGGGGTGAGGGCCTCGCCGTCGAACCAGTCGTCCAGGTAGGCGGCGCTGAGGCCGAAGCCGAGGGACGGGATCGCGAGGACCCACAGGACGGAGGTCATCGCGATCGGCTGGCGTCCGTGATCCGGCGCCTGGGCGCCCCTTCCCCGGAAGGTGCGCAGCCAGAGGCGGAGTGCGTACGCGGCGGTGAGGAGGGCCGTCAGCAGGCCCGCGACGAGGACGGTCCAGCCGGCCCCGGCGGGGATGCCGGCCCGGTCGCCGAGCGCGGTGTGCTCGGCGGCGACCAGGACGGCCTCCTTGGAGAAGAAGCCGGCGAAGGGCGGGATCGCGGCGAGCGCGAGGAGGGCGACGGTCATCGTCCAGTACGCGTCGGGGATCCGCTTCGCCAGGCCGCCCATCCGGGACATCGCGGTGAGCGAGTTGGTGCCGGCGGCGTGGATGACCGCGCCGGCGGCCAGGAAGAGCAGCGCCTTGAAGGCGGCGTGCGACAGGAGGTGGAAGACGGCGGCCCCGCGGTCGCCGACGGCGAGCGCGCCGGCCATGTAGCCGAGCTGGCCGATCGTCGAGTAGGCGAGGACCCGCTTGATGTCGTCCTGGGCGAGCGCGGCGAGCGCCGAGCCGACCATGGTGATCGCGGCCATCACGGCGAGCACGGTCATCGCGGCGGCGGAGGCGGCGAAGACCGGCAGGAGCCGGGCGACGAAGTAGATGCCGGCGGCGACCATGGTGGCCGCGTGGATGAGCGCGGAGACCGGCGTCGGGCCGGCCATGGCGTCGGGGAGCCAGGTGTGCAGCGGGAACTGCGCGGACTTCCCGGCCACGCCGGCGAGCAGGAGGAGGGCCACCAGGGTGGGGTGGTCGAGTCCGCCGCTCGCGACGGTGGAGAGGATGCCGTCGATGCGGAAGGTGCCGGCGTCGGCGGCGAGCGCGAAGAGCCCGAAGAGGAAGGGGACGTCACCGAGCTTGGTGACGAGGAAGGCCTTCAGGGAGGCGGAGCGCGCCTCGGGGGTCTCCCAGTAGTGCCCGACGAGGAAGTACGAGCAGATGCCCATGATCTCCCAGCCGACCAGGAGGACCATCAGGTCGCCCGAGTAGACGACGAGGAGCATCGCGGCGGTGAAGAGGGAGACGAGGGCCGCGTACGAGGGGTAGCGCGGGTCCTCGCGGAGGTAGCCGGTCGAGTAGATCTGCACGCAGCTCGCGACCACGCCGACGAGGACGGCGACGAGGGCGGCGAAGCCGTCGATGTGGAGGCCCAGGGTGATCGGCACGGAGCCGGTGGGCGTGAGCTGGGTGCTCGCCTCGATCACCGTGTTCCCGCCCTGCCGGACGGCGACGAGGACGGCGAGGACGGCGGCGGCGAGGGTCGGGAGGACGGCGAGCGGCCGGACGAAGCCGGGCGCGGTGCGGCCCAGGGCGAGGCCGGCGGCGGAGCCGAGGAAGGGCAGGGCGGGGACGAGGGCGGCGAGGGTCGTGGTGGTCACGCGGCGGCCTCGGCCTTCTCGTCGGAGCGCTCCGGGGTCCCGGGGGTCTCCCCCGTCTCCGCCGGGTCCGTCTCCGCCGTGTCGCGGAGGCGGTCGACGTCGGCCGTGCCGCGGTTGCGGTAGACCATCAGGACGATCGCGAGGCCGATGCCGATCTCGGCGGCGGCGATGGCGATGGTGAAGAGGGTGAGGGCCTGGCCGGCGTGGAGGGCGTCGCGGAGCCAGACGTCGAAGGCGACCAGGTTGAGGTTGACGGCGTTGAGCATCAGCTCGACCGACATCAGGACCAGGATCGCGTTGCGGCGGGCGAGGACGCCGTACAGGCCGACGCAGAAGAGCAGCGCGGCGAGGACGGCGGGGTAGGCGAGGTGCATCAGTCCCGCTCCCCTTCCGGCTTCTTGCGGGACAGGACGATGGCGCCGACCAGGGCGGCGAGCAGCAGCACCGAGAGCGCCTCGAAGGGCAGCACCCAGTGCCGGAAGAGGATCTCGCCGGTCACTCCGGTGGAGCCGAGCGCGGGCCCCTCCAGGTCGATCCAGCTCTTGTGGAAGGCGTCCCAGACCACCCAGACGAGCGCCGCGGCGGCGGCCGCGGCGACGGCGAGGGCGACCGGCCGGTTGGCCGAGTCGGCGTCCGGGGAGCGGCCGATCGGCGCCTTGGTGAGCATCAGTCCGAAGAGGAGCAGGACGACGACCGAGCCGACGTAGATCAGGACCTGGACCCAGGCGATGAACTCGGCGGTCAGCAGGAGGTACTCGACGGCGAGGCCGCCGAGCGCGACCACGAGCCAGAGCGCGGCGTGCACGAGCTGCTTCGTGGTGACGGAGACGACGGCGGCGCCGAGGGTGACGAGGCCGACCAGGAGGAAGGCGATCTCGACGCCGGTGGGCGAGAGGAAGCCGGGGTGGGCCGGCGGGGCGGCGAGGATCACTGCGGGCCCTCCTGCTGCGGGGTCTCTGCTGCGGCCTGCTCGGCCGCCTGGGCCGCCGCCGCGGCGGTGGCGGCCTTCTCGGCGGCCTTGCGGGCGGCGGCGATCTCCTTGGGCTCCTCGGCCCCCGGGTCGAGCGCGGGCGGCTCGGGGACCGTCCACATCCAGTCGCGGAGCTTGTCGCGCTCGTGGGTGAGCTCCAGGATGTCGGTCTCGGCGTACTCGAACTCCGGCGACCAGAAGAGGGCGTCGAAGGGGCACACCTCGATGCAGATCCCGCAGTACATGCAGAGGGAGAAGTCGATGGCGAAGCGGTCGAGGACGTTCCGGCTGCGCTCGCGGCCGCCGGGGGCGGCGGCCGGGACCGTCTCCTTGTGGGAGTCGATGTAGATGCACCAGTCGGGGCACTCGCGGGCGCACAGCATGCAGACCGTGCAGTTCTCCTCGAACAGCGCGATCACCCCGCGCGAGCGGGGCGGCAGCTCGGGCTGCGCGTCCGGGTACTGCGCGGTGACCGTCTTCCGGGTCATCGTGCGGAGGGTGACGGCGAGGCCCTTGGCGAGGCCGGAGCCGGGGATCGGAGCCATTTACTGGATCGCCACCTTCACGATGCCGGTGAGCGCGATCTGCGCGAGGGCGAGGGGGACGAGCGTCGTCCAGGCGAGCTTCTGGAGCTGGTCCTCGCGCAGGCGCGGGTAGGAGACCCGCAGCCAGATCACGACGAAGGCCAGGACGGCGGTCTTGAGCAGGGTCCACAGCCAGCCGAGGCCGTCGTCGCCCCAGGGGCCGTGCCAGCCGCCGAGGAAGAGGACGGTGGTGAGGCCGCAGAGGACGACGATGCCGGCGTACTCGGCCAGCAGGAAGAGCGCGAAGCGGAGGCCGGTGTACTCGGTGTACGCGCCGAAGATGATCTCCGAGTCGGCGACCGGCATGTCGAACGGCGGGCGCTGGAGCTCGGCGAGGCCCGCGACGAAGAAGACGAGCGCGCCGACGATCTGCCACGGCACCCACCACCACTCGAAGGCGTCGAGGACGCCGGTGAGGGAGACGGTGCCGGCGGCCATCGCGACCGACGCGGCGGCGAGCAGCATCGGCAGCTCGTACGCGAGCAGCTGCGCGGCCGTGCGCAAGCCGCCGAGCAGGGAGAACTTGTTCGCGGACGCCCAGCCGGCCATCAGGCTGCCGAGCACGCCGACGCCCATGACGGCGAGCGCGAAGAAGATCCCCGCGTCGACGACCGCGCCGACGGAGCCCGGTGCGACCGGGATCGCGACGAGGACGAGCAGGTACGGGAGGAGGGCGACGGCCGGCGCGAGCTGGAAGACCCGCCGGTCGGCGTCCTTCGGGACGACGTCCTCCTTCTGCGCGAACTTCACGCCGTCGGCGACGAGCTGGGCCCAGCCGTGGAAGCCACCGGCGTACATGGGGCCGAGCCGGCCCTGCATGTGCGCCATCACCTTGTGCTCGGTCTGCCCGACGACGAGCGGCAGCACGAGGAACGCGACGAAGACGAGCAGCAGCCGCACGGCGACATCGAGTGCGTCAGTCACGCGGATCGCCTCCGGCGGGGTCGGGGTCGGGGTGGGTGGCGGGATCGGGATCGGGGTCGCGGTCGGGGGCCCGGTCGGGCTCGGGCTCGGCGCCGGACGTGGTGTCGGGCTTCGCGTCCGGTCCGGGCTTCGCGTCCGGTACGGGCTCGGTGCCGGGCTTCGCGTCCGGTGCCGGCTCGGAAGCCGGGGGTTCGGCCTGCGGCGCGGGCGGTGGCGACGGCTCGTCGAACGCCGGGACGGCGTGGTGCCAGGGGGCGTCGGAGCTGCGGGTGCGCGCGGGCGGCGAGGCGGAGGGCGGGGCCTCCCCGGCCTCCGCCGGCTCCGCCGCCTGCCGGCTCGCCGAGCCCTGGCTCGCGCTGCGCGTACGGCGCGGGGCCGCCGGGGTCTCAGGGGCCACCGGGGTCTCCGGGGCCGCCGGGGTCTCGGGGGCCGGTGTGGCCTGCTGGCTCGCCGAGCCCTCCGACGCGGAGCGGGTGCGGCGGGCCGGTGCGGATCCCGGCTCCGGGGCCGCCGGGGCGGCCTGGCTCGCCGAGCCCTCCGACACGGAGCGGGTGCGGCGGGCCGGGGTTTCCTGGGTGGCCGAGCCTTCCGTGGTGGTGCGGGTGCGGCGGGGGCGGTCGGCGGCGGCGCCTCGGGCGGGGCGTTCGGGGGCCGGGGGGAGCTGGCCCTTGAGCGGGCCCCACTCGTTGGGGTCGGGGACGCCGGGCGGCAGCATCTGGCGGCGCTTGGGGCCGCCGTCGTGCGACTCGCCCGGCTCCTTCGCGCCGGGCCACGCCTTGGCGACGCGGGCGGCGAGGACGAAGTCCTTGCGGAGGGGGTGGCCCTCGAAGTTCTCGGGCAGGAGGAGCGGCGTGAGGTTCGGGTGGCCCTCGAAGACGACGCCGAACATCTCGTGCGTCTCGCGCTCGTGCCAGGCCGCGCCCGCGTACACGCCGATGGCGGTGGGGAGGGTGGCCGCCTCGTGGGGGACGGTCGTGCGGAGGAGGAGGCGGCGGGGGGCGCCGCCGAGGGCGACGACGTGGGCGCAGATCCGGAAGCCCGTGCCCGGTTCGTCCACCGCGCTCAGCCAGTCGAAGTACGTGCAGCCGAGGGTGTCACGGGCCGTGCGGAGGGCCTCGGTCCAGGCCGCCGGGGGGACGTCGACCGTCAGGAGGTCGTAGGCGTGCTCGGCCGTCGCCTCCGGGCCGAAGACGTCCGTGACCGCGTCCGGCAGGGTCGCGTACGGGTCGGCGCTCATGCCTCGGCTCCCGGGGGCGTGACGAGGGGGCTGGTCAGCTGCGCGACCGTGGGCGCGGCGGCGTACCGCTCGCCGAGGTTCTCGCGGGCGATCTTCTCCTGGAGCTTGAGGATGCCCTGCAGCAGCGCCTCGGGGCGGGGCGGGCAGCCGGGGACGTACACGTCGACCGGGATGATCTGGTCGACGCCCTTCGTCACGGAGTACGAGTCCCAGTACGGGCCGCCGCAGTTCGAGCAGGCGCCGAAGGAGATCACGTACTTCGGCTCGGGCATCTGCTCGTAGAGCCGCTTCACGGCCGGGGCCATCTTGTCCGTCACCGTGCCGGAGACGATCATCAGGTCGGCCTGGCGGGGGCCGGGCGCGAAGGGGATCACGCCGAGCCGGATGAAGTCGTGCCGCGCCATGGACGCGGCGATGAACTCGATCGCGCAGCAGGCGAGGCCGAAGTTGAAGACCCAGAGGCTGTAGCGGCGGCCCCAGTTCAGGACCACCTTCATGGGCTCGGGGGCCAGCCGGGAGAGCGTGCCGAGCTTCGGTGCCGGCAGGGGCACGGCGCCGCCTGCGGAGGTGCCGTCGGGTGTTACGTCCATGCCAGGACGCCCTTCTTGTAGGCGTAGAGCAGCCCGACGGCCAGGAAGCCGAGGAAGACGAACATCTCGACGAGGGTGGTGGCGCCGTAGCCGGGCGCGGCGAAGACCGTCGCCCACGGGAAGAGGAAGATCGAGTCGACGGCGAAGATGACGTAGAGGAAGGCGTAGACGTAGTAGCGGACCTGGGTGTGGGCCCAGCCCTCCCCCACCGGGTCGACGCCGCACTCGTAGGTGAGGAGTTTCTCCGGGGTCGGCACGACGGGCCGGAGCAGCCGGCCGGCGCCGAAGGCGACCGCGACGAAGAGCACGCCGACGACGGCGAGCAGGCCGACGACCGAGTACGTATCGAAATATCCCGCCGCGACTACGGTCGGTTCCCGCACGTCCGCCGCCCCTCTCGGTCCCTCGCCGGTTTCCTGGCCAAATTCACCGACGCGAGTCTAGGCCCTGCTAAAAGGAGCGTAAGCAGGTGCGGGTGGGGTTATCCCCCCCGGCCGACACCCACCTCCCCCATGGCCCGGAGCGGGCGGGTGACGGCAGGCTGGGGGCATGACCGCTGATCACCT